>JACOUA010000098.1 GCA_016178075.1 Acidobacteriota bacterium | reverse complement strand
GTTTCGCTAGCGGGCTGCATTCGTCGTGACGCGTCTCAACATCAAGAAGCCCACCGCGACCGCGAGGCCGATCGCCAGGCAGTCGATCCACAGCCATTGCGCACCAGCATGCGCGATGACATAGCCGCCGACGGCCGGCGCTGCGGCGAACGCGCTCGTGCCGTGTCACGTCACCGGTGGCAACTCGTACGGGACGCCGCGGCGCAGGACTTCCTGAGTCCGCAGGGCCGTCAGCGGGTACAGCGTTCGGAGTCCGCCAGCCATCTGCCGATCGACCGGCGTCCCGAGCCTGTACCACTTCTCGTGCGTGACGATGAGCACGCCGGGCTCCCAGTCCGGCTTTCGTCGCGACGCCACGACGACGTAGTCGGCGTCCGGGAACCCGGCTGCGTGACCGGGAAGCAGGCGGTCCGGTACTTCAGATCCCTCGAGCCACTCGCGAGCGCGGCTGGCGCGACGCCTTGCCGCCCGGTGCCACAGTCGTCGGCCGAGAGCGTCCACCATCGTCAGGATCGGATCGCCTTGGCGTCATCAGCCACTATCGAAACCGCACGAAACGTCCCGGTGGCGCCGAGATAGGTGCACAGCAGGCCGATCGGCGTGAGAAAGACGAACGAGAACAACGACAGGTAACTGGCGCCCCACAACGCCCTGACCATCTCGTCCGACGGCGTCTTCCGGCCGGGCTCGGCGGCCCGCCAGCCGGTCGCCTGAAGGGTGAGATCGATTGCCTGCTCGGCGTTGGCTTGCGCGTGTTGAAAGAACGCCGGAATGCCGATCGCGGCCGACAGGGCAACCGTCGCCAATGCGGAGGAGAGCGCCGCCCGCGAGACCGGCACCCAGGTTTCGAAACGGGGCCAGTAGCGGCGCGGGGCGACGCTCAGGGCGATCGCCGCGGCGAACCGGACGATGGCGTCGACGATGTCTCGGAGCTCCTGCATGACTCGATGCGGCGCGCTGGCCGGTCATGAACTCGAGCGCGTCAGGCCACGATCTCGCCGCGCGGAATCATGACGGCGCCAATCGTCACCTCCTCGCGCGCGAGCCGCGGCGAGGCGAAATCGGCCGGGCTCGTGAACCGCAGAAGCTCTTCGATGGCGGACTCAGCAGGGGCCGGCGTCTCCAGGAAGTGGCGGCGCTGCTAATGAAGATCCCGGCCGATCAGACCCCTGCCGGCACGGCATATCTCTCGCCGAGGATCCGAAGGTGATGCCTCACGTGGCCGGCCATGATGAAGGCCAGGGCTCGAACGGAAATCGGATGGCCGTTGGCGGTGCCCATCTGCGACCAAGTGGAGCGATCCAATCGCTGTAGCGCCACGAGGTTCGCCTCTCGCAGCAACGTGAATTCCCGCACAAGATCCGTGAGGCGGGTGTCCGCAAACCTGGACCGCGCCACGTATTGCTTTTCGTCGAATCCGGGAAGCGATGCTCGCTCGCCGCGACTGATGCAGACCGCGCGGTACCCGAATATCCGCTCGGCGTCAGCCATATGGCCGTATACCTCTCGGATGTTCCACTTCCCCGGGGCATACGCGAACGTCTCCCCGTTCGCCGGAACGGTGCGAGCCTGTGATCCGACGTCGACGATCTGTTTCTGCAGGACGTCGACAATGTCAGCCTCGGGGACGAGCGAGACGTAGCCGGCAAAGAAAGGCGCGTATTCCGTATCCTTCGGTCTGTCGATCATCTGAGATCAACCTCCTTCGAATCAGACCGCCGCCTGTGTTCGCGCGGCCAGACGGCCGCCGGCGTAGCCGCAGAGAACGGTCGAGGGGACACCGAGCACCCAGAGCCGCGAGAATGCTTTTCACTGTTCGCATGTTCTCGCCTCGTGAAGTCGCGACTACTTTGGATCGCGATCGCCCAGCGGTCCAGTACCGCCTCGGTATGTGACGTCCTGCAGCTGTACGCGGATGTTGTCGGGATCGGTGAAGTACAGCTCTTTGGTGTCACCACGCAGGCGGATGCTGCCCTTCACGCCGTGGTCGGTCAGCTTCTTCAGGACGGCATCCGCGTCGAAGTTCTCCAGCGCGAGGCACACGTGATCGATCCCGGGTGCACGGGCCTGCGCCGGATAGACGCCCAAAAACCCGGAGCCGGCGTTCAGGTTCAGCCCAGGGTCTTGTCGCGTGAGCAGCGGCATTCCGAACAGGTTCTGATAGAACGCCGCCGATTTCTGCACGTCCGGGACGAAGACGGTCACGTGGTTCAACTGCTTGACCGCCCCGATCGCGGGTTCGGCCGCCCGCGCGGCCGGCGCGGCCACGAGCAGAGCCGACAGCGCGCCCAGCAGCCCACGTCGCGTGAGGTGACCGTTCTCGTACTGGTGCAGCAACTGATCGAGTTCAACACTCATCTGACGCCTCCGAGAAACACCGGCTGGGTCCAGGCCCGCAGCCCGTTGCTGTCTTCAATGCGCGCCCGCACGTAGCCCTCGTTGCCGACGAACGAGTAGATGGCGGGATTGTCGTTCGACACGCTCAGCTCCCGGCCATCTTTGCCGATGAACACGACCCGAAAGTGCGGCGGGCTCGACGTTGTCGGACTTGCGGGCGGCAACTCCACCTCGAGCGAGGTCGACGTCGGGCGTATCTCCTTCAGCGTGACGCCGGTCGACGCGTAGAAGTCTCCTCCACCGAGCGCCGCGAGGATATTCTCCCGCGTCAAGCCTGTCGCGCGGACAACGACCCACCCCAGGCCGGGATTCGCGCGCGTTCTGCTGAATTCTTCCCTGACATTGTGGGCATCGTCCACGGCCACCCCGTAGATTCGGACGCCCGCCGACAGCAGTTGATCCCACATCTGCTCCGTCGATGGGATGCGACCGTCGCCGCTATGGTTGACGAGGGGGTGGCCGCTCGCGATTTCGAGCAGCGCCGTGCGCTTCAGTGGAAGCATCTCCGTCGCCGTGAAGGCCCATCCGAAATTCGGATGGTTGATCAGCGGGAGCCCGCCCTGAGCCCGAACGGCGTCGATGCTGGCCTGGAGAAGCTCCGTGACGGTCGATCCGTTCTGTCGAGGGATGACCCGACTGATCCCGACAGCGTTGACGTGAACGGTTCTGGCGTTGGTGACTTCCTCGCCGCCGACGAGGAGAAAATTGTCGTTCGGGTTGGTGTCGAAGAGCGCCGGGTCCGTGAAGGTGTTGTGATCCGTAATCACGAGGAAGTGATAGCCATTCCGCTTGTACCAGGCCAGCACGTCGTAGGGTGGTGAATCCCCGTCGGAGTTGATCGTATGCGTGTGCAGGTTCCCTTTGTACCAGCGAGGGGGAGTCGCGACGATCTGTGCGGCGCCCATCTGCGCCAGGACCGCGCCGAAAGCGGTCAGGATTACCGTCAGCAGGCTGCGTTTACCCATAGGCTACTGCGCCGAGATGGCGGGGCGTCCGCCCCGCAGGACGTACTTCTGGACCTTGCCGGTCGCCGTCTTGGGCAGCTCGGCGACGAACGTCACGCCGTGTGCCAGCGATCACAGCGATCGAAGAACTGCCCGTAGGTCAGCCGCAGCGGGCCGTCAACGACCGCCTCGCGCTCGGCGTAGAGGCGCCGCGATCGCCGGGCCATCGCGAGCGGACTGAGCGGGCTCTCCACACGCCACCACGGGCAGGTCGATTACATCTTCGACAGCGCGAACCCGTCCACGTGCACTTCGAGGAGGTGATTGATGCGGAGGCCGTAGATGCCGTCGGTCTTTGCCGTCATGCCGGTCTTGGGTGTCGAATGCACGACCGTTCCGTTGACGACGTAGTCGATCTTGTCGGCCATCACCCGCACCTCGAGCGCGTTGGTCGACTGTCCGCTGGCATCGGGCTTCTTCACCGCGTCGCTGGGTGTTTTCTCCGCCACGTTCTGCGTCGAAGCGTCGCCGTCCCGGCGCTTGATCAGCCAGGTCCCGTCTTGGGCCACCAGGAAGTAGAGGTAGCTCTGGCGCGGCCCCTCGAGATCGCTCCCGCCGAAGACGAGGCCGTAGTAGTTCGTGTGGCCGCTCGGCTTCATCAGCGTGAAGGTGCCCTTGAGCGAGTAGCTCCCCCCAGCCGTGTTGGCAGGGTTCCAGTAGATGGCCGCCTGGGGGTTGGTCGCGTGAAAGCCTGTTCCCATCGTGACGAACTTGATCGCGCCCGCGGCGTCGGGGTCCGACGCGCTCGTGCTGCGATCGGCCCGCAGCCTCCAACCCTTGGGGGACTGCGCGAGCAGGGGTACGGTGGCGACAACCGCGAGCAGGGCAACAAGAACACGGCGCTTCATCTGTCCTCCTTCTTGGGAATGGCCGGTGAATCATATCCCTAGTACGAATCAAACAACTTCTGAATCTCCGACGCGTTCTGCGTCCTGGTGAGCGCCAGCATCATGAGAATGCGGGCCTTGGTCGGCATCAGGTGTTTGACGGCGACGACCGGCGGCAACGTCGATTGAGACCGCGACGATACGGAGCCCACCTGTTCGCCCGACGGGAACGCCGTGGCGACGACCACGCCCTTCTTTCGGAAGCCCTCGTAGTACTTCGCTTCCTCCGGTGCAAAGCCCGTCGTCGCGACAATCACGGCCTTCGCTTCGGGGTCGGCGAGGCCCTGAGCGCCCGAATAGGAGTAGCTGATGCCGACCCGCGGCAGGACCTTGAGCGCCGACACATCGAAATCGGTCGAGACCGTGTGTTTCCTGACGGGCTGGTAGAAAAATTCGACCCCACCCGTGGCGACGGTTCCGAGCGTGCCCATTTCCGCGCCATCGAAGCCCCCGCCCCGCGCGTAGACCTTCGTCACGTCACGCGCGGAGATGATTCGGTCATCCATCACGACCGTCACCCCCTTCCCGCGCGAGTCAGACGTCGCCGCGACCCTTATGGCCGACAGCAAATTGATCGGTCCATCCGGGCTGATGCCCGTCGGCGGACGCTGCGCGCCAACCACGACGACCGGCCGGTCGGATTTGATCGTCAGGTAGAGGAAGAACGCGGTTTCTTCCAGTCGAGCGGTGCCGTGCGTCACGACGATTCCGGCCAGATCCGGTCGCTCCTTGAAGAGGCCGTTGATCCGTTGAGCGAGTCTCAGCCAGTGGTCGGGCGTGATGCTCGGGCTGGGCACATTCGAGAATTGCTCGGTTTCGACCTGCGCGTAGCGCTGAACGTTTGGAATCAAGGAGACGATCTCGTTCACGCTCTTCTTGATCTCGTACCCGCCGAGTGTGCCCGGGTCTTGCTGCTCGCCCGCGATGGTGCCGCCCGTGGCGACCACCCGCACTTTGGGCAGGCTCGGCGTCTCCTGGGCAAGCACCGGGCTGGCGATCGCAAGCGCGACGAGGACGAGTGCTGCCCGATTGCAAACAATGAAGTTCCTCATGAGCTCGTCTTCCTCCACACGCCGTCGTGGCGGCGTGTGCCTGCTCCGCGACCTTCCTCACGAATTCCGTCTTGGCTCGCGTGTACGCGACATCGTAGACGACACCTGCTCATTGACGCGCGCCAGTCGAACGGACACGAAACCTCGGCACCCACCGCTCGACCTGTGTCGTGTATTCGTCGTACGATGCGCCGAAGCGCCGACGCAACGTGGGCTCCTCATACCCGATGACGAAGAGGTTGGCGCCGAGGAACCAGATCACCCAATAGACGCCCAGCGCCGAGGACCAAGTCAACAGCGCCTCGCCGAGCACGATGATCGTGACGCTGAGGTACATCGGGTTCCGGACATGGCGATAGAGGCCACCGACGACCAGATGGCGCGGCGGATCCACCGGCGACAGCGTGCCGCGTCCACTCCGCGCAAATTCAACGATACACGCGGCAAGCAACGCGGCGCCGAGCCCGATGCACAAGAGGCCCGCAAGATCCGTCGGGCTGGACACGTGAGGCCCCGCTTTGCCGAGGCCGAAAAACCTCCAAGGTACGTAGCCGGCGAAGAAACCCGGAAGCAAGATCGTCCAGAGGAGGCTCCGCAGCGCCAGCCAGGCGGACGACCATGAGCCTGGTTCAGTGGTCATAAGAATAACCGTCCCCCCTGAACGAGAGCCGCTTTTGTTAGGCCGACCGGCCGGGGTCGAGCCAGGCGGACAAGTCGCGCTGAATCAGCGTCTCGAGCGTGCGAATGTCCTCTTGGTAGATCTCGATCACTCGGGCGCGCTCTTCGGTCCCCGGGCGAAGCCGTGGCCGCGTGAGATACCAGCCGCGGGCGCGCGCCGCGACCCGTGCGGGGATGAGCGGGCGGATCGCCCGCCGAACGGGCCCGACCAGCTGGTGCAGCATCGGCCAGCGCGGGACCCGGGTCACGTTGTGCCGGTGCGCGGTCTCCACCGGCCAGTCCGGATCGACGCCGAGAAACCTCAGCAGGTCTCTGAGAACGGTCCCGGGCGTCCGGGCGTAGTCGTCGTAGAGATACACGCGCACCTGGTCCCGCGGGAAGTACTCGAGGTAACGCTGCAGGTGCGAAGCGTACTTGCCGGTCCACACCGGTCCGAAAGGCGGACGGCGCGCCGCTTCCGCGGACACTTGCTCGGCGACCCACGGCAGGAACGCGCCCCTGGTCTCGCCGCCCGCGCGGGCGGCCGCGTACTGCGAGAAGAGGCGGTCCACCGGATCGCGGAGCATCATGACGAGGAGGGCGCCGGGGATTCGCGACCGGATGGCGAGAGGCGCGCCGCTCGAGCCGAGATAGTTACCGCTGACCTCGCCGACCGCCGTCTGGTCCCGGACATGCTTGAACAGCTTCAGGTATTGCTCCCACTCCAGCACGATTCCGCGACGCCTCTCGTCCATCGGGCCGTCGAGGTAGGCTCGAAGCGCCGCGGTATCGGCCTCGAAGAGCGCACGTGAGCACGGCGTGAAATCAACCACCTCGGGGGCGAAGAAGCACGGCTCCTTGATGGGGCTCATGTAGACGGCCGGGTGCTGGTCGAGATAGTGATACAAGGAGGTCGTTCCGGCCTTCGGAGCGCCGACGACGAAGAAGGTGGGGATTGCCATCGGGCGCCGGACTCCAATCCTGGTGACGTCGAGCGAAGCTCAGGGCCGCGGGCGTGGAACCTCGGGTCTCCTTCGGTTCGCGCGTTTTGCGCAGGAACGCGCACTCACCGCGACAGCTTGGCCCGCACCGCGTCAAGGACTCTCCGGCCGGACGGGAGTACGCCCAAGGCAGCCAGGGCTCCTCCGTCGACCACGGTGTCGCCGTCGACCATCACCTTGAATTCGCCGTAGCGCCCCCGCACCATCTCGACGTCCGAGCGCAGTTCCCGGCGGAGCCGCGCCGCCACCCGGACGGCGTGCAGCCCTGAGATTCAATACGCGCAATAGCGAACGGCAATGCGAGCCATGCCCACCTCCCGCGGATGCGGCGGCCCGCACCCGTTCCAAGCCGTGTCAGCCTTCCTTGACCCGAACGCTGAAGCGACCACTCGGCCGGACGCCAGAGACTCCGTCCAGGTCGAACAGGACCGCGTTGCACTCCAAGTATGTCATCAGGATCGAGTCCGACCCAGCGAAAGGCGTACTCCTCCAGCGAGTGAAGGCCCGTTACATCGCACGTCACCGGAGAACCTCTGGCCACTTCCCGCCAAGCATCGGGACCGACCTCAACCTTGTCGGATCGATCACGACATGCTTGATACGCTGACGTTTCCAGGTGTACGTGATATGCACGAGACCATCTGAGCTCTGAATGACGGCTGGATACGAGTATTCGCCCGGCTCACGTTCGAGGACCAGCGCGGCTTCCCACGTCCTGCCGTCACGTGAGAGGGAGACGTTCAACGGCGAGCGGCCCTGTGTGGTGTGGTTGTAGACGATGAGGTGGCGACCATCGCGGAGCGTCAGAGCGTCGATGCCAGAGTTTGGATTCGGCAGGGCGATCAGGGCAATCGATGTCCAGGTGTTTCCGCTGTCGCTGGACCAGGTCTCGAAGACCTGCCCTGACCGCGTGCGGCCGACAGCCTGCAGACGGCCGTCCGGATGAATCAGGATACTGGGCTGGATCGCGTTGATCTGGCTTTCATCGGCGGAGACTGGCGGGTACGCCGCGGTCCACGTCAGGCCGGCATCAGAGGTGCGTTCGAAGTGCACACGCCACGTGCTCGGGCGCTCAGGAGACTCGGTGCTGCTCGGAGCAACGAGCGTTCCATCCGCGAGTCGCACAGGCTTGTTCTTGATGGGACCGAGCATGCCGTTGGGCAAGCGTCGTGCGTCGGCCCATGTCCGCCCGCTGTCGGGAGACGTTCGAACCAGACCCCACCAACTTTGCGGAGTCGGGCCGACCTTGAAGAACAACATCAGCGCCTTGTCCGGCACGTCGAACAGGACCGGGTTCCAGCACGGGTACCGCGTGCCGTCCGGTTGGGCACCCGTCACCACCTCGACCGGGAGTCCCCACTCGCCTCTGACGTGTCGCGAGAGCCAGATGCCGACGTCGGCCGCCCCTTCACGCGTTCCGCCAAACCACGCTGCGACGAGTCCGTCTCGCGTCTCGACGATCGTCGAGGCATGCGCGCTCGCGAAAGGAGCGGTCTCGAACACGAACTCGGACTCGACAACTCCTGGAGCCAGCGCGGCAGCCTGCCCGTGTTTCTCCTGAGTCGCATACTCCCGAGCCGCCGAGGAACCAGCGACGGATCTGGTGATGCTGCCAAACAGCGCTACGACCAGGAGCAGCACCGGCACTCGCCGCATGGCGTTTCTCAACTGCATTCGTCCGTTTGACGTGCTGGCGTTCACCGGCGGTCGCGTCCTTGCCAAGCGCGATCGGGTTGATTATCGTGCGCACGCGGAAACGAAACCAAGAGGGAACTGATGAAAAGGCAAAACGTGTCGCCGTGTAGCCAGCAAGTTGACGAGGTCACATGCGGATCGCGGCGGAGGCGCTTGATCGGCGGCCATGGAATCGCGCCACGAACAATCCGAGAACATCGCGCGCGGCTCGTCGGGTGCAGTGGTGGTTGTTAGACAGCCGGCCCGGATGGTACAGTACCGGCGTGATTTTTTCGATCGAGATCGAACGCGAGGACGACGGCCGCTGGCTCGCCGAAGTGCCGGCATTGGCGGGCGTGATGTGTTACGGTGCCGACCGCGATGAGGCTGTCGCCCGCGTCCAAGCCTTGGCTCTTCGCGTGATTGCCGAACGTCTCGAACACCGCGAAGCCCCCGCCGAATTCCTGAACGTCACGTTTCAGGCTGCTTGAGCAACTGGCCATCGACCCAGGCGCGGCGCGTGCTGGCCGCTCTGCTGAAGATCGGCTGGCAACTGAAGCGACAATCCGGTTCGCACCGAACACTCAGTCGCGCGGCCCACAACGCCCCTCGTCTCAGGCCGCTTTGAATTCGTCCGTGCCCCGAGGTTTAAAGCGCTGCGCTACGGTTCTGAAACCGCCTATAGTGTCGCAGGTGTCGCCTGAGTCTCGATGGGACGAACGCATCGCGCGGGCACGAGCGCTTGCTGCGAGTCGTCCGGCGGCCGCCGAGGCGCTGATCTTTTACGCGGCGGTCGCGGACTATCAGAAGTCGCTTGCGGCTTCAAACGCCGCGCTCGATCTCGACCCGATCCTCGACCGCATTCCTGACTTTCTCTCCTGGCTGCCGCGCGTGGCTCCCGCCCGCCTCAGAGAGTCCGTCGCCGAGATGCGCGGGTTCGATCGGGCTCGGTGGCGGCATCTCCTGCACTCGTACCTGGCAGGCCATGGTTCGGTGTGTTCGAGCGAACTGTGGACAAGCGTGAGGCTCAACCGCGTCAGGTCCGACCGTCCAGTTCGCGAGGACACACCGAACCGCGGCCTGCCAGCCAGCGAAGGACGCGACGTCGAGGACACCAATCGGGCGGAGGGGTCTCCGCCATTCAACTTTGTCTTGGAGGCGCTGCTGCAGCCGTTCGCCGAGCAGTCAGCGAATCGCAGCGTGAGTCCCGCGCTCGAGCGGGGGTCGTCTCGCTGTCCGTTCTGCGGCGGGCTGCCCGTGGTCGGCGTCCTGAGGGAAGAGGGTCAGGGTGCGAGGCGTGCGCTGATCTGTGGGCTGTGTCTGACGGAGCGGGAGTACGTGCGCGTCGTGTGTCCTGGCTGCGGCGAGCAGCAGTTCGAGGTCCTGCCGGTCTATACGGCCGACCAGTTCGCGTCCGTGCGCATCGAGGCGTGTGACCGCTGTCATCGCTACCTCAAAACGATCGACTTGTCGAAGGACGGGCTGGCCGTTCCGATCGTGGACGACATCGCGAGCGTGTCACTGGATCTGTGGGCGCGCCAGCGCGGCTACGTCAGGCTGCGGGCGAACCTGCTCGGGCTGTAGCGAGTTTTACTCCGGTGGCACTTCGAAGGTCACCAGGCTGCGCTGGAATCCGCGCGTGCGAATCACGCCATAGATCATCCCCGCCGCGAGCCACGCGCCGCCGGCAAGCTTGGCCGGCGTGCGGAGGCTGAGCCAGAGGTAGAGACAGAAGAGGAACCCCAGCATCGGCACGACGAAGTTCCCGAACGTCTTCTCCTCGGCGCGGACCCAGTACCGGGTGAAGGCCGCCAGGTTCACGCCCATGAAGGCGATGAAGGCGCCGAAGTTCAACATCTCGGCGCCGAGCTGGAAGCTCAGAAGGAAGGCGCCCACCAGGGCAACGACGCCCACCAGGAGCACGTTGTTGCGCGGGATGCTCCTCGCATCGATGGCACCGAAGAACCTGCGCGGGAGCGCCTCGCCGCGCCCCATGCCGTAGAGAAGACGCGCCGCCCCCAGCTGCGCGCCGATTCCCGAACCCATGTTCGCCACGAGCAGCGTCGCGTTCAGGATCACGAACAGCATGGCGCCCCCGGCCTTGCGCCCGACATGGACGAACGCGGTCTCGACGTTGGGGAAATCGGTCCAGGTGCCCCACACGAGCTGCGCCGCGTAGACTTCGAGTGAGGCCAGGATCCCGATGGCCAGGCAGGTGTAGACCGTGGCCCGCAGGATGTTGCGACGAGGGTCCTCGGCCTCTTCGGAGAGCGTCGAGATGCCGTCGAAGCCGATGTAGGTCAGCGCCGCGATGGACGCGCCCGTGAGGACGGAGGGCCACGAGAAGGTCGCCGGATCGTAGAGGGGCCGTGTCAGATCGGCGCCGGTCAGGCCGGCGCCGAGCAGGTACCGGAGCGCGGCGCCCAGAAACAACACGACCACGACGAACATGCCGACCACCAGGATCTCGTTCGTGCGCGCGCTCGATTTGATCCCGCGCAGATTCAGGCCGGTGAAGAGACAGGCGAAGAACACCACCCAGATCGCGTAGGGCACATCCGGGAGATAGTTCAGCGCCAGCTTGCTGCACAGGATCGTGCAAATCAGCGGGTTCAGGACATAGTCCATGACCATGGACCATCCGGTCGCGTAGCCGAGACCGGGATGAAGCTCCTGTCCCACGTAGGTGAAGGCCGAGCCCGCGCTCGGGTACGCGGCCGCCATCTTCCCGTAACTGATCGCAGTGAGGAGCATCGCCACCAGGCCGATCAGGATGGTCGTGACGACGTGCCCACGCGCTTCGACGCTCACCACGCCGAACAGGCCCATCGGGGCCACCGGCTGGATGACCACGATCCCGTAGAACACGAGGTCCCACAAGGTGAGGGTGCGTTTCAGCCGGGGGCCGTCGCCGGCCGCTGTCGGTGCGGCCACGCTCATAGCCTAGCAGGCCGTGGTGGAAGTGCCGCTGCATTCGGCTGGCGCTGCATCCCTGCTCCCACCCCAACGCGCTGGGAAACGCGCGTTGGGGACCCCGGGGCTGGCTGCGTTGCTCCTCCGTCACATATTCCCGATATGCTCGGTCGTCGCGCCTTGCCAGCCGGGCGCATCGCCAGCCTCAGAGCTCCGTTAATGAATCCTCGCGATCGCGCTAACCTGCTGGCCGGCTGAGGGATGCGCGACGGGGTCTGTAATATTATTTAGTTGATATTATTGAGCGGTTCAGTAGACTGTGCCGCGTGACACAGACCTCGCTCGCCAATCAGGAAGCCTCGTTCTCCGTGCCCCCGCTGCTGGATGTCACCCGCCTGGCTGACAAAGAAATCGTGCACGTGGGCGCGACCCCGATCGCGCAGTATCACAAGACCGACGTGACCATGCGGCGGCATGTCATGGTGCAGCTGGCCGAGGCCGGTCGCATCTCCGGCGTGTACATTGCGGAGCGCTTCCAGGTCACGCCCGTCTACGTCAGCATGCTGCGGGGACGGGTGCGGGCGGAAGGCTCGGCCGCCCTCACGGCGAAGCGCCGCGGCCCCAAAGGGCCGTGGAAAGTGACCGGGTCGTTGGAAGACCGCGTGCGCGCGTTGCGACAAGCCGGCTTGGCGTACCGGGCGATTGCCGCCCAGGTCCGCGTGTCGCATGTGACCGTCCGCCGCGTGTTGGACGCCCTGGATCCGCGGCAGGCGTCGCTGCCGGTCGAGCCACCGCCAGACGACACCGATCCGGCGCCGAGCGCGGTGACGCCTGTCGCCGACGAGCAGGATACCGCGACGACCGCGGTGGCGCCGGCGGTTGTCGCGCGGCCAGAGGAACCGGCGCGTCCGATCCCGGCGATCGCCGCGACTCCCGGCGGGACGCCGAGCCGCTACGCCGGGGCCATGCTGCTGCATGTGGCGCTGACCCAGCTCCGACTCTGGCACGTCTTTGCGGAACGGGGTGCGCAAATCGGGCGCACGGCGTTGACGGTCGAGCAGATCGTCGGCATGGTCGCCTTGGGGTTCGCTTTGCGGCTCGGCTCGATCGAGCGGTTCAAGACCGCGTGTGCCCGAGATTTCGGGCTGCTGTTGGGCCTGCGCGCCGTGCCCTGTGTGCAAACGCTTCGCATGCACCTGGTCGCGCTGGCCGAGAGCGTGGCGCCCGAGGCGATCATGCGGGCGCTGCTGGCCGCATCTGTTCAGCTGGAACCCGTGTGGGAGCACGCGGACTACGTTGACGGGCATTTCTCGCCCTATGCGGGTCAGGAACCGGTCGGCAAGGGGTGGAACGCCAAGCGACGCTTGGCGGAGCCGGGGCACACCGATGTGCACGTGCATGATGCGACTGGTCGCGCGCTGTTCTTCTTGAATCGTCCCTTGAATGACTCGCTCGTGAAGGTCTTGCCGGACATCGTCCAGGAAATCCGGGCGGTCGCGCCCGAAGGCCGAGTGTTGCTCGTGTTCGATCGCGGGGGGTACAGTGGCGCCGCCTTCCGCGCGTTGACGAAGCAACACATCGGCTTCATCACCTATTTGAAGGGCCGGAAGGCTCGACGGCGCTTCCCTTCGGATCGCTTTACGCGCCGGTGGTGGCAATTCGACGACCCGGCCGGCATTCGCACGCCGCGCCGACATGTCTACCGGCTCTATGAGCGCGGGACCCGCATTCGCGGCGCGGGCGTGGTGCGCACGTTGGTGATGGAGGACGCGGACGGGCAGATTCCAGTCTTGACGAATTGTGACCAGATGGCCCCCGCGAAAGTCGTTCATCTGCTCCGCTTGCGGTGGCGACAAGAGAACAGCTTCAAGTACCTCTCGACGCATTACGGCATCGAGCAGATCATCCAGTACGGCGCGACTACGGCACCGGACGACCGGATGGTCGACAACCCCGTGCGGGCGCGGCTGCGCCAACACATCGCCGAACTGCGCGCGACGTTGGTGTTTCAGGCTGCCGACGTCGGACAGGCGGTCTTGGACGGCGCCTCGGCGAAGGCCGCCGCGCCGACCGATACCCGACACGCCGCGCGGAAGGTCGAAGCGCGCCTGGCGCGTTTGGAACACCGGCTCGAACAGACCCCGACCAAAGTGCCGGCGCGAAGTCTGCCGCGACGGTCGCCCGAGCGGGCCACGCTGGACAGCGATC
>JACOUA010000377.1 GCA_016178075.1 Acidobacteriota bacterium | reverse complement strand
GCAGACGGTCCGGGCAGCATTCATAGAGAACCGCGTGACACCGGCAGTGAGTCGGCCCCTCAAGCGGGGTCGAGGCCGCCAGGACCTCCTCAGCAATGATCGCGACGAGCCGCTGCAGCTCTTCGGGCGTCATGTACGACTCAGCGTCGCTCCAATCGCGCGATCTTTGCCAGACGCCGCAGATACCGGGCCTCCCGAATCGCCGACGAAAAAAACGTCCGCACGATGGCGAGTGCCTCATCCGGCCCGACGAGCGTCGCGCCGAGGGTCAGGACGTTGGCGCCGTTGTGCTCGCGGGCATACCGCGCCAGCGTCTCGTTCGAGCACATCGCCGCCCTGATGCCCGCAATTTTGTTCGCCGCCATGGCCGATCCGATCCCTGCTCCGTCGATGACGATGCCCGCGTCGGCTTCGCCTCGCGCCACCGCGGTCGCCACAGCCGCCGCGATATCAGGATAATCGACCGCCTCGGTGCCGTTGGTGCCGACATCGATGACGCCCAGGCCCTCGCGGCGCAGCGCCTCGACAATCGTCCGTTTGAGCCCGACACCGGTATGGTCCGCGCCGATGACCGCTACGCCGATCTTGGCTGGCGGCGCCAGCCTCTCGAGATCGACGTCTCTGCCATCGTCGCGCTCGACCACGACACGGCGCGCCTTGAGGGTGTCCCGGGCCAGCGGCGTGACGATGCCGCCCGGCGCCAGCCGCACGGTGCTTCCGACCTCCAGCACGCGCGCGTCGGCCTCCGTGATGATGTCGAATTCTTTCATGAGCAAGAAGTTTTCAGTTCTCAGTTCTCAGTTCTCAGTTTTCGTTACGGATCCCGCTGACATCCGGAGCCGAGCCACTGTCTTTACTGAAAACTGACAACTGAAAACTGTAGACTGTCATCTATGACCCGACCGAGCGCCGGCGACATCCTCCTCACGGCCGATCAGATCCAGGCTCGCGTGAAAGAAATGGCCGCTCAAATCCAGGCTGACTACGCGCCGAATGAGGACCTGCACCTCGTGTGCGTGCTCAAAGGCGCCTTCATGTTCCTCGCGGATCTTATTCGCGGGATGAGCCGGTCGACCACGGTTGACTTCATGGCGCTTTCGAGCTACGCCCGCGGCACGACGTCCTCGGGGGAGGTCCGTCTCCTGAAGGACCTCGATTACGGGCTCCAGGGCCGCAACGTCATCATCGTCGAAGATATCCTGGATACCGGCCTCACGATGACCTACCTGCAGGAGATCCTCCGCGCCCGCTCTCCGCGCACCCTGCGAACCGCGTGCCTCTTGAGCAAGCCTTCACGAAGAATGATCGACGTGCCAGTGGAGTATATCGGCTTCACGATCGAGGACCGCTTCGTCGTCGGGTACGGTCTCGATTACGCGGAAGAATACCGTAATCTCCCGTACATCGCGGTTCTGGGCTAAAAGGGAGCAACTGGGATCAGGGACCAGGGGTCAGGGATTGGGCGCTGAAAAAACCAAGGGCGGGCCCGAGAAAGAAGGCCCGCCCACAGGCACCGCGAACTAGCCGACCGAGGCCGTCGTCGTCTTCACGGCCGGGAAGATCTCCTTGAAGGCCGTCATGAAGCGGCCCATTTCGTCGGCGGTTCCAACCGACACGCGCAGGTGCTCGGTCATCGGAGGGAACGGTCGTCCGACGAGCACGCCCTTCTTGCGGAACTCCTCGATGACGGGCCTCACCTCCCGCCGGATGTGCACCATGAAGAAATTCGTCTCCGAGGGGATGACACTGTAGCCGAGGGTCTGCAGCTCTCCGGTCGTCTTCTTCCGGAGCTCGACCGTGATTCGCTTGACTCTTTCCTGCGACGCGGTGTCCTTGAGCGCGGCGACACCGCCCCATTTGACGAGCGCATTGACGCTGCCCGTTCCCCACGGACGCATTTTCCTGATGAGACTCGCGGGGGCGACGGCATAGCCAAGCCGCATGCCTGCGAGGGCGGCGATCTTGGAGAACGTGCGTGCGATGATGACCGGCCGTCCCTGGAGGACGTACGGTACCGACGTCGCGTAATTCGGATCCTCGACGAAATGGTGATACGCCTCGTCGATCAGCACCGGCATGTCCTTCGGAATGCCGTCGAGGAGCTGCCTGACCTCCTGCTTCGTGACGATGAGGCCGGTCGGGTTATTCGGATTGCACAAATAGACCAACCCGACTTCGGCTTTGTGCTGATTCGTCGTCTCGATGATCGTCTGGATCTCCTGGCGATAGTCCTTGCCGAGCGGCAACCTGATCGAGTCGGCCTCGATGCCCGACGCATGGGCGTACACCGACCCATACGACGGCTCCACGCCGACGACCTTCTTGCCGCCCTTGAGGAACGTCGTGCCGACGACACTGAGGATCTCGCCAGACCCCGCACCGAGCATGATGTTGTCGGTCTCGACGCCGTGGTGCGCGGCGATCTCTTCCACGATCCCGCCGTCGGGGTAGCCGTACCGGTTCGCATACTTGAAGGCCTGGGTCATCGCCTTCATGACCGAGTCGGGCGGCCCGTACGGGTTCTCGTTGCTCGCCAGCTTGGCGAACGCATCGTATTCCTCGAGGGAGGTGCGGCCCCGTCCTCCCATCGGACGCGGCCCGCCCTGGCCAGCCGCGCGGCCCTGGGCCCATGCGTCAACCCCTGGGGCGAAGCCCGCGTACCCGAGCGCGGCCGCCAGTCCACCGACGAACTTCCGGCGGGAAACCCTACTCCTCACCTGCATGGCTCCTCCGTTCTGACGGGGCCTCGGCCCCAGTAACCGGCCCGATTGAGCGTACTCGTATGAAAACCGACGTCGCTCATTCTAGCCCTATCGCGTCGTGATGTCACCGATCAGCTAGCGGACCGCGGCCGACACCTTGCGCGCAAACGCGCGCGCGGCCGCCAGGACGTCGGGCTCGTTCAGCGAGAGCACCTTGCGGTCGCGCATCACGACGCGGCCATTCACGACCGTGGTGGTCACGTCGTCGCCCCGTGTCGCATAGACGAGGTGCGACACCGGATCGTACATCGGCGTCTGTCGTGCGCTCGCCATCGAGACGACGATCAGATCCGCGCGCTTGCCAGCCTCGAGCGACCCGATCTGACGATCCATGCCCAGCGCGCGCGCACCCCCGATCGTAGCCATCTCGAGCGCCACCGGCGCGCCCACGACGCGCGGATCGCCGGTCGCATGCTTGTGAAGAAACGCCGCCTGACGCATGGCCTCGAACATATCGAGGTCGTTGTTGCTGGCGGCGCCGTCGGTGCCGAGCCCCACGTTCAGCCCAGCCCTGAGGAATTGCGGGACCGGCGCCGTTCCGCTCGCCAGCTTCATGTTGCTTTCCGGGTTGTGTGAGATGCCGACGGCGTAGCGCTTCAGCACCGGGATGTCGGTTTCCTGGACGTGAACCGCGTGGGCGGCCAGCGTGCGCGGGCCCCACAACCCAATCGACTCGAGGTAGCCGACCGGCGACAGCTTGTGCTTCTCGCGAGCGATCGTCACCTCGTCGACGGTCTCAGCCAGGTGGATGATGAGCGGGACCTCATAGCGATCGGCCAGCGCGCGAGCCGCCTGCAACGTGGCGGTGTCGTTCGTGTACAACGCGTGCGGCGCCACTGCCGGCACAATCAGCGGATCGCCTCGAAAGGCCTTGATGAACGCCTCTGTCCTCGCGAGCGAGTCTTTTGGCGTCTTGGCGTCGGGGACCGGAAAGCCGATGATCGTCTCACCAAGCACGCCGCGCAGGCCTGCTGTTTTGGCCGCTCTGGCAATTTCCTCCTCGAAGTAATACATGTCGACGAAGGTCGTCGTGCCGGAACGGATCATTTCCAAAGCCGCGAGACGGGTGCCGATCTGAACCATCTCGGCTGAGACGGTCTTGGCCTCCGCGGGGAAGATGTACTTCTGCAGCCACTCCATTAGCGCCAGATCGTCGGCGAGCCCGCGATAGAGGACCATCGGCGCATGCGTGTGCGTGTTGATCAGCCCGGGGAGGACGACCTGCCCCGTGGCATCGATGGTGTCGT
>JACOUA010000376.1 GCA_016178075.1 Acidobacteriota bacterium | reverse complement strand
ATTGGGCTCATAACCCAAAGGTCGGGGGTTCAAATCCCCCCCCGCAACCAGATTTCGAGCGTCACCAAGCCGCTCGGTGACAAACGGGTGACAACGCGGCAGGCCGACAAGGCTTCCTTGTAGCAGTTGAGCACGTCACGCTCCTGATGCGAGTCGAAGCGGTCGGCCTTTGTTGTTCCAGCTCACCTCCAGTCCTCTCCTGAGTTCCTCATCTGTCACGTTCAGGTAGCGCTGCGTCTGCTGAATGCTGGCGTGCCCGAGCATCAGTTGGATGATGCGAATGTCGACGCCGTCTGCGAGGAGTCGACACGCGCCTTCGTGCCTGAGATCGTGCCAGCGGAGGTCAATCCGCTGGAGCTGCTCACGGTTCCAGGCCGCACCCGTCCGCGTAGATCGCGACTCGATACCGTGGGCCAGCAGTCGAAGCGTCTCCCAGGCTGTTTGAAGTTCGGACTGGTACTCGCCCGTCGCCGACCCAAACACGTACGCCTGAGGACCAAGGTTGGCACGGCTGTGGGTTCCGGAAACTCTGGCCGGTCAATTCCGGAAATTCTGGCCGGTGAATGTGATGCCTCAGGTGATGTGGGATCGTCAAGGCCGAGGTGCCTGGTTCGCAACGATGGCCCATCGAGCGTGAGCACTCGGCCGCGCTCGAGAATGCGATCGACGATCGCGTGGGCCAGGTCGTCGTCATGAAGCACGCGGCCCCACGCCGCGAGAGGCTTGTTGGTGGTGAAGATCATCGCCCGCTTCTTGCGATGGCGATCATTGACGACGTGGAAGAGCATGTTCGCCGCGTCTGTCCCGTACGTCAGGTAGCCGACCTCATCGACCACGATCAGTGCAGGGTGGACATATCGGGCCAGCGCGTCGGCGAGCCGCCCGTTGCGAAAGGCCGCTGAGAGATCATCGATCAGTTCCGCGGCCGTGACAAACAGCGCGTCAAAGCCATTCTGGATGGCGCGATAGCCGATCGCCACCGCCAGATGCGTTTTCCCGCGTCCAGGTTTCCCGCTGAAGATCAGACACCGTCCCTCTGTGAGGAAATCCGCCGCGAGCGCGGAGCCTAACAGGGACAGCCGAATGGTCGACTGGTACGTAAAGTTGAAATCATCAATCGTCTTCAGAAATGGGAAGTGGGCGCGCCGGACCATGCGGGCAAGACGCGTCTGTTGTCGGTGCGCAATTTCCTCAGACACCAGGAGCGCCAGGAAATCGCGATAGCTCCACTCGTCCTGCTCGGCACGTCGGACGAGCTCGCGCCACGCGCGCCGGGTGTTCGCCAAGTGCAGACGTTTGAGCAACGCGTCGAGTTGTACGTCGGACAGATCGAGGGTCATGATCGTCCTCCGTCGGCATCAAAGGGTAACGCCGTGCTCGCCCGCGTCCAGGCCCTCCGCTTCGCTCCGGCCCTGCGGGCGCCTGCGGCGGCCTGGACCCGGGCTCCGCGCGGCGCAGCATTCGCATTTGCCGACGGCAGGTCGAATGTGAGCTGCTCGCTACGTGAGATCGACTCGCCAGGATGCCCCAGGACCGACGATCGGTCGTCGGGCCGACCGGTACTATCCCCTTCGATCGAGGCCGGCGTCGTGACTGCGTCCGCCAGGAAGTGGGCGATGTACTCGGCGCCAATGGTGTGCTCCATCACGCCGCGCGCGAAGGCGGCGCGCATGGCGTCGTCGCCGTACGTCGCCAGCAATGTATGGAGGCGATCGACGTCGCGGAGCCAGACCTGGGGTCGCCGATGCGTGAGCTCCGTTAGGTACTCGAGCGCGGGCGGCCCCAGCGCCAGCAAATGCTCGCGTTGCAGATAGCGCTTGGCCCGTTTCCCCGACACAGCGGCGACGTGTTGCGCGCGATGCTCGGGCAAGGTCGACGGCGCGCCCGGCGCAAACTGGCGCTGATGGAGGACGGCAAAGCGGCCCGCGACAATCCGTACGCGATCCCGATAGAGAAACAGCGTGCCAGGAATCCCAATCGCGTCAGGCGGCATCGAGTACGGGTGGGTATCGTGGATCACCTCCGCCGTGGGTCCCACGACGATCGGCACGCGCAGCGCGAGATCCGTGGGCGCGACCTTCAGCGGCCGCAGCCGCGGCCGTTCCTCCTCGAGGCGCACCGCCGGGATCACATGCGTCGCGCGGCAGGGACGCTCGGTATCCACCTCGGTGCGCCACTCCGCGAGCTGCGCGAGCAGGTCGGCGTCGTCCAGAAACCGGCGCTGTTTGAAGAACGATCCTTTGACCCAGCCGACGAGATTCTCGACGGATCCTTTCTGCCACGGGCTGGCGGGCCAGCAGACTTCGATCCCGACACTGAGATCCAGCGCGACGCCGGCGAACAACGGATTCCACTCGGTGACGTGCCCGTCCCGCGTCCATTTCAACGCCACCGTCTTCGGACGATCGAAGACCGCCAACAGCGGCACACCTCCGATCGCCGCGAAGTGATCAACGAACGTCCGGACGAGCGTTTCCGCGCGCTCATCGGCCACGATCGTGACCTCGGCCCACCGCGAGTACTTCAAGCGGGTCGCGAAGAAGTGCACGCGCTTCTCGGTCCGATCGAGAAAGCGGACATCGACGTGGCCGAAATCGTGTTGTGAGAATTCCCCCGCTAACCCCTCAAACCGGACGAGCGGACGGATCGTCTTCGGCCGCAACGCGCTGATCAGGGTGTAGAGCGCGGTCTTCCCGCCAGCGTACCCTTTCAGCTTGGCTCGACGAAGGATTTCCACTGAGAGGAGATCCGGCTCCTGTGTCAAGATCTCCGCGATCACGGACCGAAACGGCTCCGCCTTCGCGGGGCGCCCAATCGCCCGCCGCTCCCGTTCTTTGGCGTCGTCGATAGACGTGACGTCGAATTCACCCTCGACCCGACGAACCGTCCGAACGCCGACGCCGACCAGGCGGGCGACGTGGCGCTGCTCGTGGCCGGCCTGGCGGAGTACTTGGATTGCGTGCCGCGTGAGCATGTCGATCATCCCTTCCCTCGCTGTTTGGATCAGCGAGTGTGTGCCCCGAAGGGGTCAGCTCAGAGCGGCCAGAATTTCCGGAAAAAGGGCGGTCAGAATTTACGGAACCCGCAAGAGTGATCGACTGGATTGGTGAGCAGTTTGGAGGGTATTCGATTACTCATGTGAGCGGTCGATTCCGCGCCGAAAAGT
>JACOUA010000375.1 GCA_016178075.1 Acidobacteriota bacterium | reverse complement strand
GGTCGGCAGTCGCGATCAGCCGGCCTTTTTGTGTACATCCGCCGACGACACGCGCTCACATGAAGCAAAGAGCAGGCAGGCAGGCGCGGAACAACGCATTGGATGGAAAACCGGCTGCGCGACCGTCCGAAGATACGGAGCGGACTCGCCAGTCGTACCTGCCGTACGTCGCGGCAGTGTTTGCGGTGGCCCTCGCGGCACGCGCGGCGCATCTGCTGGCGCTTCGGTCGACGCCGTGGCTCGAGCTCAAGCTCGGCGACGCGTCGACCTACGATGCGTGGGCGCGGCAGATTGCGTCGGGTGACTGGATGAGCGGGACGCAGGTCTTCTATCAGGCGCCGCTCTATCCGTACTTTCTCGCCGTCCTCTACAAGATTGCTGGATCGGGTCCGCTGGTCGTGCGTGGCGTGCAGGCCGTGCTCGGGTCGGTGTCGTGCGTGCTCGTCGCCGACGCCGGAGCGCAACTCTTTTCCCCGGTGGCGGGCCTCATCGCCGGATTGATCCTGGCGCTGTATCCGCCGGCCATCTTTCACGACCTGCTCGTTCAGAAGTCGGTGCTCGATCTGCTCTTCATGTGCGCCGCGCTCTCGGTGTTTTCGCGAATCGTCGCCGGTCCGCAGCTTTCGCTGTGGTTTGGTCTGGGCTTGTCGATTGGCTGCCTCGCGCTGACGCGTGAGAACGCGATCGTGCTGCTCCTGCCGATCGGAGCCTGGCTCGTTCTGGGCGAGTTGGCAACGCGCGCGAAGTGGGTGGCCGCTGCCGCTCTCGCCGTCGGGCTCGCGTGTCCGCTGGTGCCGGTGGCGGCGCGGAACTGGGCGGTGTCGCGGGAGCTTCACCTCACCACGTCGCAGTTCGGGCCCAACTTCTACATCGGCAACAACCCGCGGGCCGACGGCACGTATCGGCCGCTGGTGGCGAGGCGCGCACGGGCCGTCTACGAGCGCGCCATGCGACGCGCCTGGCGGAGGAGGCCCTGGGCCGGCGGCTTTCGGCGGGAGAAGTGTCCAGCTACTTCGCCGATCTCGCGCTGGATTACATCCGCGGCCACCCTCGTGAGTGGATCCGGCTCGAATGGCGCAAGTTTCTCCTCGCGTGGAACGCGGTCGAGGTCGCGGACACCGAAGATCAGTACGCGCATGCCGATCACTCGGTGATGCTTCGTGCGCTTGGAGCGATCCTGCACATGGGTGTCCTGGCCCCAGTCGCGGTTGCCGGGATCTGGATCACGTGGCCGCTGAGAGGACGACTGTGGCCGTTCCATGCCATGGCACTGATCTACCTGGTGACCCTTGTCGTCTTCTACGTGTTCGCTCGGTACCGGCTCCCGCTGGCGCCGCTTCTCGTGCTCTTCGGGGCAGGCGGGCTCGCAGGGCTTCCAGCATTCCTCTCGAGGCAACCGCGCCGTTTTGTCGCGGCGTGCGCGGCGATCGCCCTCGTCGCCGCGGTTGTGTCCAACTGGCCGGTTCACACGAAAGACATGATGCGGGCGGTCACGTACTTCAACACCGGTGTCGTGCTCCAGCAGATGGGCCGTTCGGATGAGGCGCTGGCCGACTTCGAAACGGCCGTGCTGTACCAACCGCGGTTCACCGAGGCTCACAACAATCTCGGCAGGCTGCTGGCCTCGCTCGGGCGCGCCGACGAGGCCCGGCAGGCGTACGAGCGGGCGCTCGGGCTCGACCCCGACTTCGCCGTGGCCCACCACAACCTCGCGAATCTCCTGCTCGCGCGGGGCGCGCTGGACGAGGCGCGCGTACACCTCGAGCGCGTTCTCCAACTGGACCCGACCGACGCCGCGGCTGAGAACAGCCTTGGGGTCGCGCTGGCGAGGAGCGGGGACGTCGAGGCCGCCGCCGTTCATTACGAACGTGCCCTCGCGATCGACCCGGACCATGCGGAGGCACACAACAACCTCGCGCTCGTGATGGCGAGACGCGCGCGGATGGACGAGGCGATCGTCCATTTCGAACGGGCGCTGGCCTTGGGGACTCCAACGGCGAGGATTCACATCAATCTCGGCGTGGCCTTCGCGCGCCGCGGCGATCTCGATCGGGCGGCGACGGAGTTCGAGCGTGCCCTGGTGATCGATCCTGCTAACGCGGAGGCGCGCGCGAATCTCGCGAAAGTGCGTCAGCGATAGCGGAAGCCCTTCGTTGAGAGCCTCTGAGACGAACCGCAGAGGCCGCAGAGATCGCGGAGATCCAGATCTTTCTGCCACGAGTTCTTTGCGGGCTCTGCGTCCCGCGCGGTGGGTTTTCACCTTCGAACCAGCGCTTCGACTGGCAGACTGAAAAGGTCTGCGCTACAGTTGTGGCGACTATGCGTTGGCGTCCGAATACGCTCCTCGTTTCTGTGGCGTTGATGTTCGCGGGGGCAACTGCCGCGTCATGGTCGCAGAGCCCTGGCACGCTCCCGATTCAATCGCCCAATCGCCAGATCGCCAAATCGCCAAATTACTTGGGTTCGGCGTCGTGCCGTGAGTGCCATGAAGCCGAACACGATCAGTGGAAGGGCTCGTTGCACATTCGGATGACGAAGCCGATCGCGGAGGCTGCCGTCATCGGCGACTTCAGCGCTGACGCGGCGCTCGAGAAGTTCGGCCGCGCGTACCGATTCGAATCCCGAACCCCGCCCTCCGAATCCCGAACTCCGCCCTCCGAATCCCGAACCCCGCCCTCCGAATCCCGAACCCCGAACCCCGAGTCCCGGTATTCCGTCTCCATCTCGCACGGCGGCGGCCCGTTTCAGAAGTTCAGCGTCGACTACACGCTCGGCTTCAAACGGTTTCAGGGCTACATCTCGAAGCTCCCGGACGGCCGCCTGTACGTGCTGCCGGCGTTCTGGCACCGTGAAGCCCGGCGCTGGATCGATTGGAAGGAAATCGCGCCCGTGCCGGACGACAACCATGACCTGCGTCAGATCTGGAACGTCACGTGCTTCAACTGTCACGCGACCAACCTCGCCAAGAACTTCGACGTCGCGTCGAAGACGTACAAGACGGACTGGACCGAGATGGGCATCGGGTGCGAAGCCTGTCACGGTCCGGGCGAAGCGCACGTCGCGCTGATGCGGGAGTGGGAGAAGGATCCCTCCAAGCGCCCCGCATACGACGACAGCTCGAAGAATCGCGAGCTCGGCAGAATTCTGAAGATCTTCTCGCCCCGAAGCGCGGACCCGCGCGCGGTGTACGAGACGTGTGCCTACTGCCACGGCAACAAGCGGAACTATCTGACGGGGTTCACACCAGGCGATCGGGTCGCGGACTACGCGGAGCCGTTCCTGATGAGCGAGCCGATTCCGGACAACGATCCGCAAGGAGAGTTCTGGCCCGACGGGCGGCCGATCCGCTTCAATCGCCCGCAGGCGCTGATGCTGAGCGGCTGTTTTCGCCCTTCGACCCTTCGAGAGCCTCAGGGTCGTCCCGAGCCCAGTCGAGGGACGACAGGCTCAGGGCGGGCGCCGGTCACCTGCACCAACTGCCACGTCGCCCACGGATCGAAGAACGAGCACTCGCTCAAAGTCGCCATCCGTGAGATCCAAAATGGACGCGAATCATTCACGAGACAAAGCGACCTGCTGTGCGTCCAGTGTCACAAGAACGTAGGGATCAGGGGTCAGGGATCAGGGACCGGAAAGACGGAGACCGGGGCCCCCGATCCGCACACGCATCATCCGCCGGACTCCCAGGGCAGTCGCTGCGTCGCGTGTCACATGGCGGACCTGAACTGGCGGATCCTAATCCGCCGGCGAGATCACACGTTCCAGGCGCCGGTGCCGGAGCTGACGGCCCGCTACGGCGAGCCGAATGCGTGCACCACGTGCCATGACGACAAATCACCGGAATGGGCGGCGCGCCTGATGGATGACTGGTACGGCGACGCGGAACGGCGCCGGCGGGCCGTCTTCATCGGCGACACGTTCTATGCGGCTGGGACGGGAGATCCGGCGGCGCTGCCCGGTCTGGCGAAGCTGGCGGTCGATCGCCGGCAGGGCGCGTTCATCCGCGCCAGCGCCGCGGACTTCATCGGTCGGCTGCTCGGTGCGCCTGGCGCATCGATCGCGTCATCGTCCGCGGCCGCCAGCGCACAGACCTCCTTCGAACGTGGGAGCCCAACGCCGGCTTCCGGCGTTCGTCCTTCGACCCTTCGAGAGCCTCAGGGTCGTCCCGAGCCCAGTCGAGGGACGACAAGCTCAGGACGAACGGCAGCTGCCGGTGTGGAGCCTCGCCTGCCGACCCCCGACCCCCGATCCCCGACCCCTGCCCCCCGATCCTTGGTCCCTGATCCCCGATCCCTGATCCCGACGATGAGCCAGTATGTGAACACCCTGATCGGCGCCGCGAGCGACCCGGAGGCGATCGTGCGGATCGCCGCCGTGCAGGCACTCGGCGTCATCGGCGATCGGCGCGCGGTGCCTCCGCTCATGGCGCGCACGCAGGACGAGGCGAGGGTCGTCCGATCATCGGCGGCCGCGTCATTGTTCCTGCTCGGGGTCGTCAAGCTGGACGGCCCGGCGGGCGCGGCGCTGGCGCGCGCGCAGGACGACTACGTCGCCAGCCTCAAGACCTTTCCTGATCAGGCCGGCGATCACGCGTTCCTGGCGTCGTTCGAATCGGCGCGCGGCCACGCGGACGAGGCGAGCCGCGCGATCGACGCGGCGATTCACCTGGTCTCCGATCAACCGCAGTTCTTAACTGGTCGCCTGGAGCCGAGTCATGCCCGGAGCCCGAAGCCGGAAGCCCAAAGCCGTTCCAGGTTCAGGTATTCTTGTCGGGTGACCCGTCGACTCAACGCTTTTCTCTTTGCCGTCGCCTTGGCGTACGCCCTTGGAGCGTGCAGTGGCTCCGGCGGTGGTAACAACCCCTCTCCGTCTCCCTCGCCATCGCCGACGCCGACCTCGCAGGACCCCTGCGCGAGCGCGTCGATCGAGGACCAGTCGGTCGAGGCTCCGGCCATGGCGGTGCCGGCTCGCAAGGCTTCCAACTTCGACGGCGATCACGATGAAGCGAAGCTCCTGGAGGCACTCTGGATTCACCGTGCGAACCTCGCGCGTCGCGCGCAGGCGCTCGCCCCGCCCTTGCCGCCGCCGATGGCTCAGGACATCGGCGACGTGGCCGTGCTGCAGGACGAGGGCGAGCTCATCGCAACGCCGAATGCATTCGACCTGAAGTCAGCCGGCCTGCGCTTCACACGAAACTCGGACGGCACCTACCAGCTCTCGAAGGTCGATGCGACATTCAGGTCCACGATCGGCAACCGGTTGTCGTTGGGTGATGACGACAGCGCACGTATGGACCTGCCGTTTGCCTTTCCGTTCTACTCAGGGAGCTACTCGGCGGCGTTCGTGAATACGGACGGCAACGTGACGTTCGATCAACAGGACAAAGCGAGCACGGATCGGTCGGTCGGCCGGTTCTTGAATGGACCGCCGCGGGTGGCGGTCTTCTTCGCGGATTTGGATCCCACCTCCGGCGGCAGGGTCTTTGCCAACGCGGCCAGTGACGGCTTCACCGTCACGTGGTGCGCCGTCCGCGGGTTCGAGTCGACCGAGGCGGTCACCGTGCAGGTCACGATGTTCTCCAACGGCAGCATCGAGATGAAATTCGGCGCCACCATTGGGGTGCCCTCGGCGGTCGTCGGCATCTCGCCGGGACGCACGACGAGCTTCAACCCGGTGGATCTGAGCGCCGGCAGCGCGAGCGCGGCGGCCACCCAGGCCCTCGGCGAGCGCTTCGGTCAGCAGCGGGAAATCGACCTGGCGGCTGTCGGGTCGAAATTCTATGCGACCCATCCGGACCTTTACGAGCAGATCATCATCTTTACCGATCAACGCGCGTCGGCCAATTCGTTCGCGTACGAGCTGACGGTCGCCAACCAGATCCGGGGCATCGGTGTCAGCATCTTCAACGCGTCACGGGAGTTCGGCAGCGCGGGAAGTCTGAGCAGCTTCGTCGACCTGGACCTCCTGACCCGCTATCCCGAGGACCCGCTGGAGCGCCGCTTCGGCGTCGGCGAGAACAGCCTCGTCAGCCTCATGGGGCAGGAGTGCGGCCATCGCTGGCTGGCCGCGATCAGATTCCGTGATGCGAGCGGCGGCGCGTCGACCGCGCTGCTCGGTCGAGACACGGCGCACTGGAGCTTCTTCCTCGATTCGGACGCGTCGGTGATGGAGGGGAACGACATCGAGGATCTCGGCGCCGGATCCTTCAGAACGGTGGATACCGTCCGGCGTTACTCGCTGCTGGACCAGTACGCGATGGGCCTGGTATCGGAGGCGGAGGTGCCGCCGTTCTTCTACGTGGACAGCCCTACCAACATCGCTCCGCCGATCAACGACGGCGCCTCGACCGCGCCGCGCACGGGCGTGACGTTCGACGGCACGCGCCGGGACGTCTCCATCCAGGACGTCGTCGCCGCGCTCGGGGCACGCGATCCAAGTTCCAGGGACAGCGCGAAGGTCTTTCGGCAGGCGTTCGTCTACGTAATCAGCCCGGGCAGAGCGGTCGATGTGGGACAGGTCGACAAGGTGGACCGGATCCGCCGGGCCTGGACGACGTTCTTTGGTGAGGCCACCGCTGGACGCATGCGCGCAGAGACTCGGCTGCGGCCCTCAAGCTAGTTGTCAGTTATCAGTTATCAGTTTTCAGTTGAAACGGAGAACTGAACTGATAACTGATGACTGAAAACTGATAACTAGGAATCACCGCCCGTTTTTCAGCGCGCGCGCGAGCTTCTTGATGTCGTTCCCGTAGGACGCCGGCGGCGCCGTGCGGACGAATCGCTCGACGAACGGTCGAGCGGCCTCGACCTGTCCCTCGTTCAGCAGTTCGGTCGCCAGATTGAACAGCGCGTCGTATTCCCTCGGGTCGAGCTCGACGGCCCGTTTCCACGCGGCAAGCGCCTCCGCCCGCCGCCCTAATCGCATCTCCACCACGCCGAGCCCCGTGTGAGCCGTGGCCAGGGTCGCGTCGGTCGCCAGTGCCTGCTGGAAGGCCCCCTTCGCAGCATCCAGATCGCCGTCGATGAGGTGAGCCGAGCCGATGTTCTGGAACGCCATTGCGTTCGCGCGATCGAGCTCGAGGACTCGCCGGAAGGCGCGCAGCGCGTCGATCGGGCGGCCCGCCCGCGCGTAGGCAATCCCCAGCGCGTTGACCGCGTCGACATCCGTGCTGGTGAGGCCACCGCCCGCCTCGAGGAGGGCGAGGGCCTCCCGAGCGGCCCCCGCTTCGCCCAGGTACAAGCCAAGCTGTGCACGAAGATCGGTATCGAGGGCGCCGGCCGCGAGCGCTCGCTTCAGCGTGGCGATGGCGACGCCCGGCCGCCCGCTCTCCCAATGGAGATACGCCAGGTGTCGGTACGCGAGCGACATGTCGGGACGCTGGGTGATTGCCTGCTCGTACATCTGAATCGCTTCCTGTGCGCGCTTTTGACCTGCGAGCTGGACGCCAAGATGAATCAGCCGATCGATATTGACCAGCCGCTTCGGGTCGTCCTCTTCCGTATAGCGGCGCTTTGGCGTGCTGCTTCCGGTGACATACCCGAGCGCCCGCAGCCGCGAGGAGACTTCCGCGGTCTCGGCCTGGCGCTCGTCCACCGGCGGGGCCGCGAACGCCTGAAGGCGCGCCTTCAGCGCTCGTCGCCGTTCAGCGCGTCGATCGACGAGGTTGGTCTGCTCTCGAGGATCGGCGGCTAGATCGTAGAGCTCGGGGATGGGGAGCTCGATGTACTTCTCGCGCCCGGCCATCACGCCCTGAAGCGGCGCCCATGCGCGGTTCAGAAACGATGACATCGCCTCGAAGTACGAGGTTCGCTCCGCGTCCTGACCTCCGGCGGAGAGGAGCGTCCGGCCGGCGAGAGACGAGGGCGCAGGGATTTGGAGCGCGTCGAGGATTGTGGGAACGACGTCGACGTGCCGCGCCGGAATGCTGGAGACGACGCCACGCGTGCTGCGTCTGGTCCGGGCGGGGTCGATTTGGGCGAGGATGAGTGGAATCTGCAGCGTCGGCTCGTATGCGAAGAGCCCATGCGTGAGCTCGTCGTGCTCGCCGAGCGCCTCGCCGTGATCGCCGGTCACGACCAGGAGCGTCGGGCGGCTCAGGGTCGCGCGGACCATGTCGAGCAATGGCCCGACAGCCTTGTCGACGTACGCGACCTCCCCGTAGTACGGCTGGCTGGTGTACCCGGCGTCGAACGGCGCCGGTGGCGCATACGGCGAGTGGGGATCGTAGAGGTGGACCCAGGCGAACCACGGGCGGCCGCCGTCCTGACTGGTGATCCATCGACGCGCATGCTCGATCACGACCTCGGCGCGACGCTCCGCAATCGACAGCTCCATCGGACCCTGGGATTCCGGGAGGCGGTCATCGTAGGCATCGAACCCGGCGTCCAGGCCGAAGCGGGAATCGAGGACGAACGCGCCCACGAACGCGCCGGTCACGAAGCCGCGCGCCTTCAGGAGGGAGGCGAGCGTCGCCGTGCCCTGCCGCAATCGAAACCCGTTGTTGTCTCGGATGCCATGCTGGAACGGGTACAGGCCGGTCAGGATGTTCGCGTGCGAGGGGAGGGTCACGACCGAGTGGGCGTGCGCGAAGTCGAATCGGATGCCGTCGCGCGCGAGGCCATCGAGGTTCGGCGTGGCGGCGGGGCCGCCGTAACATCCGAGCGCGTCGGCGCGGAGCGTATCGATCGTGATCAAGAGAACGTTCTGATCGGGGGTGCGATGAACCTGGAACGATGACGGGCGCAAGAACACGACGCCGATGATCGTCAGTGTCAGCAACAGTGACGCCGCAATTGCGATTCTCGTGTGGGACGACGAAGAGCTGTGGGACGAAGCGTTAGCTTCGTGAGGCGCGTCCCTCGGTGTCAACTTTTGCTTTCGCGACTTTGCCATATCGCCTGGGGCGCCAGGACAAACCGCAGAGGCCGCGGAGATCGCAGAGGTCCTAACAGTCCGTGGTGAAAGTCCGGCTGCATTCGACCGGCGCTGCATCCCTTCTCCCACCCCAACGCGCTGGGAAACGCGCGTTGGGGACCCCGGGGCTGGCGTCGTTGCTCCTCCCTCACATATTCCCGATATGCTCGGTCCTCGCGCCTTGCCAGCCGGGGTCCCCGG
>JACOUA010000303.1 GCA_016178075.1 Acidobacteriota bacterium | reverse complement strand
TCTAGCTTAGCAGCTAGAGCGTTTTTCACGTCGCTGTAGCGTAGTTCTCAGTTATCAGTCATCAGTTTTCAGTTATTTGCGGGCGAAATCCGAACTGAAAACTGACTACTGAGAACTGAAAACTGCGCTAGCGGACCACGACAAGCCGAAACGGCCTGACCGCCTGGATGGCCCGATAATCGTCTTCGTTCTGAGTCACAACGGTCGCGCCGATCGAGCGAGCAGAGAGCGCGATCAACACATCATTCACGATCGAGTGACTGGTCTCGATTCGGAAGGTCCTGTCTGCCTGCAAACGACGGAGGGCGTCGCCCGCCTCGGTGAAGACAGCACGCGGCGGCACGAGGATCCGCCCGGCTTTCGCAAACGCCGATTCGACGCGCTGAACCAGACGCTGATCCCGTAGAGAGAATGCCCCAGCGCGAAGCTCCATCAAGACGACAGCGCTCAGATGCTTGACCGAGTCGCGCCGGAAAAGGATGTCTTCGTGCCGCCCGGCGTTGAACCAATCGATGTAGATGTTGGTATCGATGACGAGGCGGCGCATGTCAGGGGAAAAGCTTCTTTACTCGTCCCTTGCCCGCCACCTGCCGGAGCGCGGCATCGATGTCGGCTTCCGACACGACGAGCGTGAGCGCTCGATCGAGGGCTTCGGTTTCCGTCGCCGCCGCGAGGAGTTTTCTGGCCTTGTCGAGCTTCGCCTGATCGATCCGGATATGTTTGTGTCGAACGGCTGCTGTGGCCGCCATTGCACCTCCCGCTGGGTATGTACATCATAGCAGAATTCATGTTCATCGGTTCCTTCCTGCGCGCGGGCCAGCTCCCGGCCACGCGTAACACGTCGCGGCGCTGATTCAGTTTCTGGCCGTGTACGTTTTGCTGAATCCGTTCCGGCTGTTCGTCACCGCGAAGGTGCCGTTCTGCTGCGCCGACACCTTGAGCCAATAGGCCGGGGTGTGCGCGGCGTTGGCGGCCGGCGGGGAGGCGGGAGGAGCGGCCAGGACCGTCGCGAGCGCCGCGGGATCGTCGATGTTCGCGATGAACAAGCCTGGGGCGTTGAGCTCGACACGGCCGTGATAGGACCAGTGAAGCTGCCACAGGTCCTCGAGACGGGGCGAGCGGTGAAGAATCTGGAGCGCCTGCACCGTTCCGCCTTTGCGCGTGCCGTTGTTCATGATCGCGACGCGCGGCTGCAGGCCGTGCACCAGCACGTCGGAGCCGGAGAGCTCGAGACCGTGATGCGACGTGAGATACAGGTCGACCGTGCCAATCCGGTTGCTCGGACACATGAGATCGAATTCGTTGTTCCACAACAGATCGCCCAGATCGATCATCCGGAATCTGCCGAATGTGATCAGGCTTCCGGTGGACTGCGCGTTCTCGTCGTGACTCGTGTCCCGCGGCTCGCGCGGCTTGAAGCTCGCGCAGGAGGGGTTCTGAATGCCCGCGCCTGGGAGGGGTTTGTCGAGGACCTGTCCAGCGGCGCTCACGATCAGCCAGTCGAGGCCGGCGATCGGGACTTTGTCGCCGGGCTCGACCACGGTGTGGCTCGCCTTGCTGTAGAGATCGGCATACGCCACCTGGAAGCCGGCCACCTGCTCCTTTTCGACGGTCGGCCCGTGATCGATGAAATGCCGGATGGGAATGCGCTTCACCAGCTCCGGAAGGCCCCCGACGTGGTCGCCGTGATAGTGCGTCAAGACGACGTAGTCGATTCGAGTGAGGCCCGCGTCACTCACTGCGGCCATGATCCGATCCGTGTCGCGGCCTCCCGGATTCCCGGTGTCGACGATTGCCGACTCCCCTGAAGGCGACACGACGAGGGTCGCCTGCCCGCCTTCCGTATCGACGAAATAGATGTCCAGGGTTTTGGCGGTCCGCGTTTGCGCGAGGAGGAACGACACCGTCAGGGCCAGTGTCGCCGCCAGCATGACGGGCGTTCGCATCGACCTCACTTCACGAACGCAAAGAGCGAGTCGCCGGCGCCGACGACGAGATACTGCATCCCGTCCAGCATGTAGGTAATCGGCCCGTTGGTCACCGAGCTGCCAAGCCCCGCGTGCCAGATCGACTGGCCCGTCGTCGCATTGAGCGCGACGATGTCGTTGCTGCTGCCGCCCGCGAACACGAGATTGCCCGCGGTGCTCAAGAGTCCGGACCGCGCATTGCCTTCCCACCGGTGGGTCCAGCGGATCGCGCCCGTCTTGTAGTCGATCGCCTGCACCATCGCCTCGGACCAGCCGCCGCGATCCATGCCGCCCCATCCCTGAGGATTGTCACTGGGGTCGTAGAGGTAATAGATGCTGAACGCGCGAGCGGCGCTCACGTACAGGAAGCCCGTGTCCGGGCTGAAGCTCGGAGGCGGCCAGTTGGCCGCACCGGCCTGATTCGGCGACACGAGGACGCCGTCGATTTGCGGCATCTTGGCGGGGTCGGGAATCGGCTGGCCTTTGGCGTCGTAGCCCTTCGCCCAGTTGGTTTTCACGAATTCCGAGGACACCAGCGCCTTGCCGGTGGCACGGTCCAGCACGAAGAAGTGGCCGTTGCGCGCGGCCTGCGCGAGGAGCTTTCGCGGCCGCCCCTCGATCTCTCCATCGATGAGGACGGGCGTCTGCGTCGAATCCCAGTCGTGCGTGTCGTGTGGCGACGATTGGAAATACCACGCCATGTAGCCGGTGTCCGCGTTCAACGCGACGATGGATCCGGTGAAGAGGTTGTCGCCCGCGCGATTCTTGTGCGCGATCACGGGCTGCGGGTTGCCCGTCGTGACGTAGACCAGATTCAGGTCGGGGTCGTAGGTCACGGGCTGCCACGTCATGCCGCCGCCGTGCTTCATCGCCGCTTCGTTCGGCCACGTGTCGGACCCGGGGTCACCCTTCTTCTGCGGCACGACGTACCAACGCCACTGCAGCGCGCCGGTCTCGGGATCACGCGCCTCGACGTAGCCCGGGCGATCGAGATCGTCCCCGCTGACGCCAACCATCACATGGTTCTTGACGATCACCGGCGCGACCGATCCGTAGTAGAACTGGTCGAGATCGCAGATCGGCTGCCGCCATCGCTCTTTGCCGTCCTTCAGCGTCAACGAGACGAGATGGCAGTCCGGCGTCTCGAAGAACAACCACTCGCCGAGGACACCCACGCCACGGTTGCCGATGTGGGTGCCACCCTTGGATGTCCATTCGAAGTGCCAGATGTCACGGCCGGTGCGCGCGTCGACCGCCCAGACGTGGTCAGGCATCGTGAAGTACAGGACGCCGTTGATCTGGAGCGGCGTCGATTTGATCGAACCGCCGCCGAACGCGGCGGTGTTGATCCGGCGCACCCAGGCGAGACCCAGCGAGCTGACGTTCGACGCGTCGATCCTGGAGAGCGTGCTGAAGCGGCGTCCCGAGTAGTCGCCGTTGTAGGTCGGCCAGCTGTCGGTCGGCGGTTGCCCCAGTCTGGCCGGTTCTTGCCGACCTTGTCCGCCGATCGCCAGCGACACCAGGGCCATGGCGACGAGCATTCGGATGCCCGTCACTGCACCCTCGACAGGCTCGCCAGGTAGGCGACGACATCATGCATGTTCTTGTCCGTGATCCGATCGAGCAGCTCGATGTGCGCGGCGTATGGGTCGTTTTTGACGACGGTCAGGTCTGGCGTTCGTTTCCACGAATGGTAGGCGCCGGACGCGTCGCGCAATGAGACGGTGAAGTCGTCCATCTGCGCGAGCACGCCGCTCATCGGCGCCCCGCCGGAAGGCGTAACGGTGACCGTCACCGGCCGGCCTCCGCGGCCCGAGCGCGGAAAGATAAACCGCTGCTGCAGCACCGGCGGCGCGTACCGGCCGCCGATGCCGGCGAGATCGCCGGTCGGCGAGTGGCACGTCACGCAGCGGCCTTCGCCGTTGAAGTACTTCGCGCCGGCCCCGGGGTCACCGGTCAGGATGTCCTGCACGACGAAAGTTGGCGAGCTGCGCAGCGTCTCATACACCCGCTGATGAATGAAGTGCGACAGATCGGCGATCTGCGGGTCGCTGAAGCTGGCACTCGGCTCGCGGCTCTGGGTCGGGTGTCCTTTTCGGAGAAACGGACCGAGGTCGCTGCCGTAGCGATCGTGCAGCACGATCACCGACTGAACGAGGTTGGGGCCGCTGTCGGTGCCGCGCGCCTGCGTGCCATGGCAGCTGATGCATTCGCCGGCCCAGATCTTCTTGCCGCGGTCGGCGGCGGCCGCGTCGACGACGTGTTTGTCCGCCGATCCAGGTCCCGCGGCACGACCCTGAAAGGCACGAAGACACGAAGCTGATCCCCGCCCACGAAGGCACGAAGGAAGTTGTTGGCCGCGAGCGACTGAGCTTGTCATCGACATCGCGACGAACAGGACAATCAGCGCACCCGGGACCAGTCGGGGCTTCACAGCCGGTCATCATACAATGAGGTCCAGTGATCGCAACGGTGGAGTTCCAAGCCCCCACTCTGGCTGTACGTGCCTGAACAACTGCCTGCGGAACTCAAGGGAATGCTCGAGGACTCGACTTCGACGTCTCATCAATCGACGCGCGGGGCTGGCCGATCCTTCCGACGTCAGGTCGCGTGTGCCGGCGTGACGTTGCCGCGAGGCCGGTACCACTGCGCGCGAGAGCGTCTTGACCTTCCTGGCCGCAGGCAGCTCGAAGGTCCGGAGATACCGCTGCTCCAGGTCGCCGCGCCAGCGCGGGTAAAAGGCGGCGGTAGAGCGGATGATGTCCTGTACCGTCATGTAGTCGTAGAGGTCCTTGTCCTCGCTGACAAACCCCGTGCGCCGCCGGATCTCGACGCTCGCCTCCGACGCATCGGCTGCCGGGCGGATGTCGAGGGTCTGTCAAGAGAAAAAGTACGCATGAGCGCCCAACGCCAGCGAAGCCTCTGTCGCCTTTCACGAAGCGGGCGGTCCGCGTTTACGATGCGGATCGCAGGTCGTTCATGTCTCCGACATTCCGCGTCGCGGCGGACGCCGTCGTCTTGCTCCACGCAGGGTTCGTCGTGTTCGTGCTGCTGGGCGGGTTGGTCGTGTGGCGTTGGCGATGGGTGGCGTGGCTGCATCTGCCAGCCGCCGTCTGGGGTGTGACGATTGAATACGGCGGATGGGTCTGCCCGCTGACGCCGCTAGAGAATCACCTTCGCCAGCGCAGTGGCGCGGCGGCGTATCCGGGCGACTTCGTCCAACATTATTTCCTGCCGCTTCTTTACCCGGAAGGCCTGACGCGCGGCACTCAGGTCGCCCTGGGGACATTCGCTCTTGCAATCAACGTCTTCGTCTATTGGCGAGTGGTGCGAAGAACGCGTTAGGTCAGGCGCCAGTGCCGTCGCTCTGCCATGAACTGTCGCACGACGGGAGTCGATATCGCGGTCGCAGCTGAATCCCAGGCTGAGGGCAACATCACGCTGCCGGCGATGGTGACGAAACTGCTCGATGTCGGCCCTGCCAAATTGCGGCCGACGCCCGATACGTCGCGGCTCACCGAGGCGCCGACGACCGCGGCCAATCTGACCGAACACGGCGCAGTGCTCGGGACCTCCTAGGGCGTCACGCGGCCGCCCGGCGAGACCGTGAAAGCAAGACCCGGCTCCGTGCCCGATCCAGGCGTCGGCACGACGTCGACCAGCAACACATCGTTCGCGAAGACGTTCCGCGTTGCGGCTCCGGTTGGGTTCTCGTCGCAGACATTACCGTCGCTCACCCGGATCGACTGGCGGGCGGTCGTTGGGACATCGCTGAACGCCATCTCCCAACGATCTCCGCCGACCGGCGTCATATCGATCCGGTTGAAGCCGCGCCAGCTCGGGTGAATGTGGGTGCGCCCGACGCCCTGCACGCAGGCCTGCGCTGTTGCCGGCAGATCGCTGCGAGGCGCGGTCGAGGCGCGGTAGACGAAGCGCACACTAGCGGTGCCAGTGGTAGTTGGGGACGGAGAAACCCGCTGCCCGCCGCATCCGGTCGTGGAGAGGATCGCCGCGACAGCGATGATTGGCGCGCACCTCACCGCTATTTCTTTCCTCCTGCCATCTGCTCGCGTAGCCCGCGCATCGCGCGTTGATATGGATGATCCTGAGTTCTGGATCCAGACGATAGCACAGCGGGCTCAAAGGCGGCTGAAATGTGAAATCTGGTACGCTGTTGGCAGCCGCGGATCCGGCAGCTATGAGACCTCGCGTGATTGTTCCACTCTCGGTCATCGCCCTCGCCGTGGCGGCTCACCGCGCCACCGACGCGCAGCGCGCGCGCTTCGTCCCGGTGACCGACGAGGTGCTTCGGGAGCGGCCAAAAGACGCGCGCACCGGAGATCTGAATCGCAACCTCGCCCTCTACCAGGACAAGGTTCTGGTCGCGACGAGCGACGCCCACCTGGTGGCGCTCGACGCCAGGACTGGACGCCCCGTCTGGGATGTCATCGTTGCGGATTCTCGTCGAGGGATCAGGTACACGTCCGGCCCGATCGCCGGCGACGGCCGTGTGTTCGCCGGCCTCACGTGTGGCGGCCCCAATCTGGCGCGATGTTTCGTGAGCGCGCACGATGCAATCACCGGCAAGGAGCTCTGGCGGCGGGAGTCGGTCGCGGGGCCCGGAGATCCCCCGGCGCACAACGCCACCTGGAACGGTTTGCCGTACGAGCGCCGGATCAAGGCTTCGTTATGGATGACGGGCAGTTACGACCCCGATCTGCGGCGGAGTTGAAAGTTCCCCTCGGGAGCAACGTGCTGATGGTGTTCGGCCTCGGTGACGAGCCTCCAAGTTCACTCCACGCTCAAGCGCAGAGCCGGGCGGCCCCTACGGAAAGTCGATAGATGGCGAGAACGGTTCACTCTTGACCCAATTCACGCCCTGGCGCATCATCGGCGCTCCACCGGCCGTATCCAAACAAGGGAGCGCTACCATGAAACGATCCGTCATCGCCTTGCTCGTGTTGCTGACCGGAGGCCTGGTCGCTCAGCCCTCGGTCCTGTTCGGGCAGCAGCAGCCGCAGGAAATCCCATTCGATTCGGTGCCAAACTTTCTGAAGCTCCCGGCGGGCACGTATCTGGGCGAGGGTGCTGGCGTCGCCGTGAACTCCAAGGGACAGATCTTTGTGTACACGCGTAACGGCTCGTCAGCCGGCCACATCATCGGCCCGCAAGCCGCGACGTTGCTCCAGTTCGGTCCCGACGGAGCCTTTATCAGGCAAGTCAAAGACCTCTACAGCATGGCCTGGGCGCACGCCGTGCGCGTCGACAGGGAGGACAACGTCTGGCTCGTGGACAACGGGTCCGACATGGTCGTCAAGCTCAGCCCCGACCTGTCGCGTGTGCTGTTGGTCCTCGGGAGGAGGAGAGAGTCGGTGGCGGCCGCGCACCCTCGTCCGCCGGAGCCGTCGGGGACGCCGGTCCCGCCCGCGCGCGATACGGTGTTCGACGAACCGACCGACATCGCGTTCGACCCGCAGGGGAACATCTTCATCAGCGACGGCTACAGGAACCAGTCGGTCGCGAAGTTCGACAAGGACGGCGGCTGGGTCAAGCGGATCGGCAAGGGCAACATGGGCGAGCGCGGCGACCTGCCGGGCGAGTTCAACACCCCGCACGGCATCGCGGCCGACGCCAAGGGGAACATCTACGTGGCGGACCGCGGCAACCAGCGCGTGCAGGTGTTCGATTCCGACCTGAAGTTCCTTCGCGAGATCAAAATTGATGTGCCGGCACCTGCAGATGCCACGAGCACGGTCAGCCCGCCTGCCAAACAGGGCACATTTGCGCCGGGCGCGCCCTGGGCGGTCTGCATCACGCCCGGGCCGAATCAGGTGCTCTACGTCGCCGACTCGTACCCCGGTCGCATGTACAAGCTGTCGCTCGACGGCAAAGTTCTGGGGTACTTCGGCAAGAACGGCAAGCAGTTGAAGCAGTTCAACTGGATCCACTCCATCGCGTGTCCATCCGAAAACGAGATCTACGTCGGCGAGATCTTGACGTGGCGCGTGCAAAAGCTGATTCTCAAGCCGGGAAAGACGACGACCAACAGCCAGTGATCGCCCGGCATCGTTTGGATGGCGCGAGACATACGAAGGGAAACGCCGGCAGAAATTCGCTTACAAAGCTACAGCGGCTTCCGTGGGGACTTCGTTCCGGCCCTCTGCCGATCCAACGTATTGAGGTAGTCTTCCGGACGCCGCTTGCCGGAGTCCTTGGCCCCCAAGCTGCGAAGCACCCCAGCCGTATCGGGAAATCCCGGGAAGTACACGTTCGGATAGAACACGCCCTCCGCGATGGTCAGCGGCGTCCACCCGATCTTGTTCCGCACGTCAGGATTCGCGCCCTTCGATACCAGAAACTCAATCAACCGATCAGCGCCTCGGTGGACAGCTCCGTGAATCGCCGTATCGCCATTCGCGTCAACAGCGTTCACGTCTCCGCCCAGCTCCCACGCCAGCTTGCCGGCGGCCAGCGCTTCTTCAGGATTTCCAGGGTTCTCTCCAGCGCGCCAGATACCGACGCCCGCGGCCGCCATCAAGGGCGTGGCACCCTCGTCGGTGGTGAAGAGCGGATTGGCGCCCACCTCCACCAGTGCACGCATCATCCCAACGTCCACGGCCTTGGCTGCGAGCAGGAATGGCGTCGCCCCAATTCGGTTCATGACGTTGCGATCGTTCGCAAAAACCGGTTCCTTCTTCATTCGGGCGTTCACGTCGGCGCCACGGGCGACCAGGGCCTTGAGCAGTTGCAGATCGCTGACCGCGCCGGTGCGGACCGGATTCGGAGGATAGCGGCCGGTGTTCGGCCGACGTGTCATGACGAGCTGATGCAGGGCCGTCCATCCCTGATCGTCGGCGTTCGGATTCGCCCCGCTCTCCAGCAGCGCCACCGCGGCATCGTAGTGAGCATTCTGGACCGCCATCACGAGCGCGGGCGTGCCGTTCACGGCGGTGTCGTTCACGTTGGCGCCGGCTTTGGCCAGCGCTTTGATCGCGGCGGGATGCCCCGCGCGGGCGGCAAAGAGAAGTGGCGTGAATCCGGGGGGCGGCGGTGTCGCGCTGCCCATCAGGCGCGCCGCGGTGCCGCTATTGGCACGCTGGAGATTCACGTAGGGGGTGTCGGCCCCCCAGAGGAGCGCCGGATCGGTTCTGGCCGTCCCGGCAGCTCCACCGGTCGGTTGATCCTCGTACACATCGAAAATCGCCCGTGCACGCCTGCCTCCGGCCTGACCGCCCTTTGAGCGATCGTTGACGCGCGCGCCGACCGTGACCAGCAGGTCAATCGCGTCCGCATGCCCTTCGGCCGCCGCCCACATGAGCGCCGTTTGTCCTTTGCGGCTCTCTCTGGCGTTTACATCCGCCCCGCGATTCAGCAAGGCTTGGATCGCGTCGACGTTCCCCGTGTGCGATGCGACCATCAGCGGCGTCTCACCGTCGGCGGACGCCCCGTTGACGTCGGCACCGGCCCGCAACAGGCGTCCGACCATCGACGGGCTTCCGTTGGCGCATGCCACCCATAAGGGTGTCACGCCATAGCGGTTGATGGCCTTGACGTTGGCTCCCGCTTGGATAAGGAGATCCACGGTGGCCACATCATCGAGCTCGACGGCCCAGTGCAGCGGCGTCGTGCCGTCAGGCTCGGCCAGGTTCACGTCGGGAGCGCGCTTGCCGAGCAGCTCCCGAATCGTTTGGCTCTGCCCCGCTTTGATGGCGGCAATCAAGGCAACCTGCGGGCCGGCAGCATTCAGCCCAAGGGTCGCCAGCAGCAGAACGGCGCAACATCCGCCAACCTGTTTCATTCGCATAACGTTCCTTTGGTCGCGCAGGATCCGGTCGGGAACAGCGCGTCGGCCCAGCGTGTCAGAGGTCCGCCGGCGCCGTGCTGTCGCCCAGCCGCTCCGCCCTGACGCCGACCTTGTCCAACACACTCAGCAGGAGATTGGACATCGGAGTGTCGCGAACATATTCAACGTGACGGTTGCCTTTGAGCTGCCCGGCGCCGCCGCCCACGATCACGATTGGCAGCTGCAAGTGCGAATGCTGATCCCCATCGCTCAGACCGGCGCCATACAGAATCATCGAGCGGTCCAGGAGCGTGCCGTCGCCCTCCGGAGTGGATCTCAGCTTTTCGAGGAAGTACGCGAGCAGCGTCACGTGATACTTGTTGATCTTGTTGAGCTTCTCGAGCTTGATGGGATCGTTCTGGTGATGCGACGTTCCGTGGTGCTGATCGAGAACGCCGCTTGCGGGATAGCTCTGGCCGCCGTTTTCCCGTCCCATCACGAAGGTGAAAACGCGCGTGGCATCGACCTGAAAGGCCAGCCACTGCAAGTCGTACATCAGCTTGGCGTGTTCATCGTAGGTCTCGGGGACGCCGACCGGCCGCTGAAGGGTGGTCGGCATCGTGGCTTCAGCCGCCTTGGCTTCACTTTTCTGAATGCGCCGTTCGATTTCGCGCACCGCGTCGAGATACTGACCGACCGTGGCCTGATCGGCGGATCCGAGCGACGTGCGCAGGCGCGCCGTGTCCTCCATCACCCAATCGAGGATGCTGGCGTCGGTGCGCATGCGGGACAACCGCTCGGCGGTGCTGCCCCCTTCTCCAAAGAGCCGTTCAAAGACGACGCGAGGATTCACTTCCGGGGGCAGGGGCATCGTGGGTGTCCGCCACGCCACCGTGCCCTGGTAGACGCAGGCATAACCGTTGTTACAGTTGCCCACGCCGTAACTGCTTTCCAAGCCAATCTCGAGCGAGGGAAGCGAAGTGTCCTTGCCAAGCTCTCGAGCGGCGATCTGATCCGCCGACGTGCCGGCCTGGATGTCGGACCCCTCCGTTCGTTTGGCGTGAACGCCGGTCAACCATCCCGCCGACGCCCGCGGGTGCTCCCCGCTCCCATCGCCCTGCGAGTCGGCCTCCTTGTTACTGAGTCCCGTCGCCACCACCAACTGATTCTTGTAGGGAGCCAGGGGCATGAGTGTCGGCGACAGGTCGAAATTGGCGCCCGCGGTGGGCGGCGTCCACGACAGCATGTTCGCCCCGTTCGGGATGTAGACGAACCCGAGGCGCGGCGTCGGCCTCGTCGCCGCTTTGGTCACCACCGACAGTGCCGGCACCATCGCATCGAGCAAAGGCAACGCCAGACTGGCGCCAAGCCCTCGAAGGACGGTGCGACGAGGGATGGCCATCTTGGTGATGATCATGACTGCGATCTCCTCATCAGAAAGGGCGTGCTTGTAACGATGCCGACCACAATCGTTGAGAAACGATAATTCCTGGCGGCGGCCGTCCGCACAATGCTGCGAATCGCGGGGGCGTCGTAGTACTCGACGCCTCTTCCCAGGGCGTATGTGAGCAGCTTTTCCGTCACGACGGTCATCACCAGGTCGGACCGGCTCATGAGCGCCTGCCGTAATTGCTTCGGGCCATCGAACGTGGTGGCGTCCGGAAAGGCTCCCGACGCGTCAATCGGGTTGTTGTTTTCGTCGACCGTTCGGAAGCGCCCGACCGCATCGAACGGCTCGAGCGCAAAGCCCAACGGATCCATGAAGCTGTGGCAACTCGCGCAGGCGGGATTCGCGCGATGCTTGATCATCTGTTCCCGCATCGAGAGTACCCGGCCCTCCTCATTTTTCTCCTTCAACGCGGGGACATTCGGGAGTGGTGGCGGTGGCGGCGTGCCGAGAAGATTCTCGAGGATCCACTTTCCGCGCAGCACCGGCGAGGTCCGCGTCGAATGGGAGGTTGCCAGTAAGAGGCTGCCTTGCCCGAGCAAACCGCCGCGCACGCCGTCGGACAGGGCAACGCGCCGAAACTGGTGGCCATACACGTTCGGAATTGCGTAGTGGCGTGCGAGCCGCTCGTTCACAAACGTGTAATCCGCGTTCACCAAATCCAGCAGGGAGCGGTCCTCGCGCACGATCGATTGAACAAAGAGCTCTGTTTCCCGAACAAACGCCTGTCGCAGACTTTCGTCGAAGTCCGGAAACAGGTACTCGCTCGGTTGCGTCGCGGGCACCGTGCGCAGGAGCAGCCATTGGCCAACGAAGTTCTTCACGATCGCCTGCGCGCGTTCGTCGGACAACATGCGGCGGACTTGCTGCTCGAGCACGGCCGGTTTCGTCAAATCGCCACCAGACGCCACGTCGAGCAGCTCGTCGTCGGGAATGCTGCTCCACAGAAAGAACGACAGCCGGGACGCGAGCTCCAAATCGTTCAGCCGGTACACCGTATTGGGCGCCACATTCGCCGGATCCCGTTCAACACGGAACAAGAACTCCGGGCTGACCAGCATCGCCCGAACCGCCGTTTCTATGCCCGTATCAAAACCCCCGTCCAGTTCGCCTTGACGATAGAATTTGAGGAGGGGCTGCACGTCGGTCTGAGTGACGGGGCGCCGGTACGCGCGGCGGGCAAGCGTCGCGAGAATTCCCGTGGCGCAGTCCACCTGATCGGCCGCGCTCGTTGGACGGCACGTGAAGATGCGCTGACGGCTCGGTGTGTCGTGCGCGGGCCGCGCACTCGTCGCGTTGAACGGACCCAAAATGGTGACGCTGTCAACAATGGGCACCGTGGCTTGGTCGGTGTACGGGCGAAGGTACGGCTCCATGACCACGTCATCCGGCTTGACGAAGCTCCGCTTCACGAACGTGACCAAGACTTCGTGTGGACCGGCGGTAACCGGCACTCGCACTTCCACTTTCCGTGGCAAGGCCGTCGGGGGCGTGAGCTGTACCTGTTTCCCGTCTAGGCTGACTTCGAGCTGGTGCACCTCCCGGGTTCCACCGATCGCGACGGTGATCACGTAGTCGGCATCAGCAGGGAAGGTGTGGTTGACGAGCAGGCCGCCTCGACTCCCAAGGGGCAGACCCTCCATCTGCCCGCGTTGAGGCAAGTCAG
>JACOUA010000302.1 GCA_016178075.1 Acidobacteriota bacterium | reverse complement strand
GGTCGCGGCGTACTGGAAGCAGCACTACGACCTTCGCTACATCCTGGAAACGAACTGGACGAAGCTGGGACCGAAGCTCGCCGGCAAGCTTCACGTGTACATCGGGGAAGACGACACCTATTACCTGGACGATGCGGTGCATCTTCTGCAGGAGTTCCTGGCGAAGACCGTCGATCCGCCATTCGGCGGGGAGGTGGTGTTCCAGCCGGGTGCGCCGCACTGCTGGGGCCCGCGGGGGCCGGAGCTGATGTCGAAGATGGCGGCGCACGTCGCGAAGACCGCGCCGGCGGGGGCGGACGTGACGTCGTGGATGTACCGGTAAGCGCGTTCTGTCGCTTCTGACCGGGCGTCCGGTGCGCGGGCCGGGTAGTGGGTCAGTTTGATGCTCGCCCCGTTCGGCCGCGCGGAAAAACACGCCTCCGGCATCGCCTTCAGCGACCCGCGCAGGTCAAGTTCTGACCTGCGCGGCGGTCCGGCCTGCGGCGCGTTTTTCCCGACCTGTTCTCGCGCGGCCTCAACGGGGTTTCACATCAATCTGACCCGCTACCGCGCGCGCACGTCATCGTGACCCGGGTCTGACGAATCGGCGTAGTCGGTGAGCTGTCGCTTGTCGAAGGCGCGGCTCAGTCCCCGAGCCAGGTCGGTCGGGACGAGTTCTGTCTTGACGAAGTGTTGCTGAAAGAGCGCGATCGTCCCGCTGTGCTTCGATGTGTCCAGATTGCGCACGGCGAGAAGTGCCTTCGCCGCATGGAATGCCGCGTAGTACAGGCGGTTGATCGCGCCGCGCCATCGTTGGTCCGCGATGAGAAGGTCCGCTTCACGGAGCGCTTCGATGGCTCGATCGATTCTCAGTTGAGCAAGATGGCTGTTCACCCGGGTCACACCCGGAGGCCCTCTTGTTCAAGGGTCTGCAGGAATGGTGTGTCGCGCCACGTCGAGTCGTGCACGACGCGCGCCGTGAGAACGCACGGCGAAATATGCACCGCGTGCTCTAGGCTGACATCGAACGCGAGATCGCTCACCGCGGTTTCCAGTCGAACCCGCTCCGTCTCAGGTTGGACGACCACGAGCATATCGATATCCGATTCGGGACGTGCGTCGCCGCGCGCCTTCGATCCGAAGAGCCGAATCTCGGCGATGTGATCGCCCAAGCTCTCGCGGAGGCGATTGGCGAATGCGGCGACGGCCCGCGCGTCGGCGGGCGTCAGCGGGGGAACGAGGCTCGCGGATACCTCCGGTTGCATGTCGGTATTCTATCCGCGCGGCGGGTCTCGTTCATCGGTTCCTTGACCAGGTTGTTTCACGTGTCCGACTGAAGATTAGTACCTCAATGTGCGGTGTGCCCTTCGAGCTGGGAGTCAGGCGTGAGTGAGCCGAGCCTTGTCCCGATCGAGCGCATCGAGCGGGCCATCCTGCTGATGCGCGGGCAAGGGTCATGCTCGATGGCGACTTGGCAGCCCTCTACCAGGTCGAGACCAAGGCACTCGTGCGAGCGGTCACGCGGAATATCGAGCGGTTCCTCGCCGACTTCATGTTTGGGCTTTCCGAGGACGAGTTCCGCCATTTGAGGCGCCAGTGTGGCACCTCAAGTTCCTGGGGCGGCCCGCGCTACTTCCCTTACGCCTTTAGACTACGAGCACAGCGGACCCACCACGTTTTCGACGGCGTCGAGCAGCTCACCGGATCGAAGACTGGCGGTCAGCCTGTTGATGTCCTCCTGCATCGGCCGATCCTCGACGAGCGGCGCGACATGCCGCCGGATGACCCGATATGCCGCGTCCGTGCCTGTGCCAAGCGCGAGCGGCTGCCGGAACTCCACCGCCTGCGCGCCGGCGATGAGCTCGATCGCGATCACGTACCACGCATTATCGAGAATCTGGCGCGTCTTCAGCGCCGATGTGAACGACATCGCCACGAAGTCTTCCTGATCGGCGGCCGCCGGGATCGACCCGGTCGAGGCCGGCGCCGACAGGATGCGATCCTCGCAGATCAACATCCCCTGCGTGTACTGCGTGAGCATCAGGCCGGAGAACATTCCGGCCCCCTTCGTCAGGAAGGCCGGCAGCCCCATGGAGAGATTGCGGTTCAGGAGGCGGTTCGTGCGGCGCTCGCTCAAGACTGCCACCATCGTGACGCACGAGCCGAGAAGATCGAGCGCGACGCCGAGCGGCGTGCCCTGGAAGTTCGCGCCCGTCAGATAGGTCCGGTCGTCGGGAAAGAACAGCGGGTTGTCGCCGACGCCGTTCAGCTCGATCTCGAACATGCGGACGGCCCAGTGCCAGGCGTCTTTCGCCGAGCCGACGACCTGCGGGGTCGACCGCATGCTGTAGGCGTCCTGGATCTTCTTGCCCGGCTGCTGGAGCATCTGCGACCCGTCGACGAGCCGGCGGATATTGTGCGCGCAGGTGATCGCCGACGGATAGCCGCGCGCCTTGTGGATGCGCTCGTCGTAGGCGGCCATGTTGGCGTTGAGCACTTCGAGCGCGAGCGCCGCTGCGATCTCGGCGCACTTGTAGTACTGATCCGATTCGTACAATTCGATGGCGCCCCACCCGGCGGTCATGTTCGACCCGTTGATCGTCGCGAGGCCGTCGCGGGCCTCGAATTCGACGATCGGGACGCCGGCCGCCGTCATCGCGTCCTTGCCGGGCATGCGCTGGCCCTGGAAGTACGCCTCTCCTTCGCCGATGAGCACGAGCGCCATCTGGCTCATGGGCGATAGATCGCCACAGGCCCCCACGGAGCCTTTGTCGTACACCACCGGTGTCACGCCCTTGTTGAGCATGTCGATGAGCGTGCGGACGATGGCGAGCCGAGGACCCGAATGCCCACGCGCCAGCACGTTGATGCGCGAGCAGATCGCCGCGCGCACGACCTCCGCTGCGAGCGGCGTGCCGCATCCAGCCGAATGGCTGTAGATGATGTACCGCTGGAAGCTGCGGATCTGCTCCGGCGACAAGACGACTTCGGACAGCTCGCCGATGCCGGTATTGATCCCGTACATCACGCGCCCGTCGGAGATAGCCCAATCGACGAACGCGCGGCAGCGTGCGATCTGTGCTTCGGCCTCCGGCGCCAGCTCCACCGGGTGTCCGTGGCGTGCGACCCGAAAGACATCCGCGATCGACAGGTGGTTTCCGTCGAGGACGACAGGTGTGGCGCGAAGGAAGTTCATGGCAGTAGGGTCGTCGCCAGCGTTCGAGCCGGCATCACGCGATTATAGAGGTC
>JACOUA010000301.1 GCA_016178075.1 Acidobacteriota bacterium | reverse complement strand
GTGTCATCTTGGGCGTCGAGGCGCCCGCCCGGCAAGGCGCGAGGAGCGCGCATACCGGGTGTATGTAAGCGACGAGCAACGCAGCCCGGCGGGATGCATCGGCGTCCAAGATGGCACCTTTATTCCTTTCCGGGCCCTTAGGGGGGCAACCATCGGGGGGTTGCCCCTACGTTGAGGTGCCTGACTCGTGATTCCGGAGGAGCGGGCTCCCGTGCCCGCCCGGTTCACCTGCGAACGGAAATGGATCTCGACCTGACGGCGCAGCAGGAAACACTCCGACGAGCGGCCGTGCAGTTCGCGCGCGAGCGCGTCGCGCCGTGGGCGGACGTGATCGACGAACGCGGAGAATTTCCCGTCGATCTCATCGAGGAGGCCGGGAGGCTCGGCCTGATGGGGCTGACCACCCCCCAGGAATGGGGCGGAGGCGGCCACGACTACGTGGGATATGCACTGGCGCTCGAGGCGATCGCCCGTGCGAGCGCGACGGTGGCGGTCATTCTCTCGGTGAACAACTCGCTGGTCGCGGAGACAATCGCCCGATTCGGTTCGCGGGCTCAGAAGGCGCGATGGCTTCATCGGCTGGCGGCCGGTTCCGCGATCGGCGCGTTCGCCCTGTCCGAGGAGCATGCCGGAACCGACGCGCAGAATCAGCGAACCGTGGCGGCGCCGATCGACGGATCCTCGGATCGCTACCGGTTGAACGGCAAAAAAGTCTGGGTCGCGAACGCGGAAGCCGCGAAGGCCGCGCTCGTGTTTGCCGCCGTGGCGCCGGCCGAGCGCGATCGTCAAGTCACCGCGTTCCTCATCCCGATGGATGCGCCGGGCCTGGTGCGCACGGCGCACGCCGATTCGCTGGGCGTGCGCGGCCTGGGCTGCATGGATCTCGAGCTGGACGATGTCGAGGTGACCGATGAGGATCGCGTCGGCCCGGTGGGCGAGGGGTTTCAAATCGCTCTGTGGGCCCTGGACGGCGGACGCGTCGCCATCGCGGCGCAGGCGCTCGGGGTGGGCCTGGCCGCGCTCGATGAAGCGCTCGTCCACGCGAAGCGCCGGCAGACCTTCGGCCGCCCAATCGGCGCGTACCAGGCGATCCAGTTCATGCTGGCCGACATGGCGACCGAGCTGGATGCCGCACGGCTCGTGACCCTCAAGGCCGCGAGCCTGCGTGACAGCGATCGAATCCGCGGCGAGGCGGCCATGGCCAAACTGCTCGCGTCGGAGGCGGCCCATCGCGCGGCGGACAAGGCCATGCAGATTCTCGCGTCCGCGGGCTACCGGCGGGGATCGAAAGTGGAGCGCCTGTTCCGGGACGCGAGGGCTACCGAGATCTATCAGGGCACGTCCGAAGCGCAGCGGTTGGTGATCGCGGCGAGTATTCTGCCGATGGAGAAGCTGGGGCGCCGAAGACGGGAAACCGTGATTCGGGATTCGGGATTGGGGATTCGTGATCCCGTCAGCTGAGAATCTGTTTGGCAATCGTCTGCAGCTGCAGGTTCGACGTCCCCTCGTAAATCTGGCCGATCTTCGCATCCCGGTAAAGCTTCTCGACCGGGTAGTCCTTCACGTAGCCGTATCCTCCGTACAGGTTGACCGCGAGTGATGTGACGCGCTCGGCCACCTCCGACGAGAACAGCTTGCACATCGCGGCTTCCGTCAGGAACGGACGGCCGGCGTCGCGCAGCCGGGCGGCGTTGTACACCAGCAGCCGCGCCGCCTCGATGTCGGTCGCCGCGCGGGCGAGTTGGAATTGCACGGCCTGGAAATCGGCGACCGCCTTGCCGAACTGCTTCCGCTCTTTCGTGTAGCGGACGGCGTGATCGAGCGCGCCGCGCGCCAGGCCGATCATCTGTGCCCCGATCCCGATTCGGCCTTCGTTCAGGGTTTCGATCGCGACCTTGTAGCCCTTGCCGATCTCGCCCAGGACGTTCTCGCGCGGCACGGCGCACTCCTCGAGCAGCAGCTCGCAGGTACTGCTGGCCCGGATCCCGAGCTTGTCCTCCTTTTTTCCGACCGTGAAGCCCCGGCATCCGCGCTCCACCAGGAACGCCGTGATGCCGCGGTAGCCCTGCGCCGGGTTCACCGTGGCGAAGACAATGAAGAGGTCGGCTTCCTGAGCGTTCGTGATCCAAAGCTTCCGGCCGGTCAGGACGAACCCGTCGGGGGCCGGGGTGGCGCGCGTCGCCAGCGCGAAGGCGTCGCTGCCGGATCCCGCCTCCGAAAGCGCATACGCGCCGACCTGGTCCGCCGCCAGCCGCGGCAGATAGCGCCGCTTCACCTCGTCGCTGGCCCAGCGGAGGAGCGCCGTGATGACCAGCGTGTTCTGGACGTCGACGAAGACCCCGATCGATGGATCGACGCGGGAGAGCGCTTCGACCGCCAGCACCGCGTGGAAGAACTGCGCGCCGGCGCCCCCGAACCGCTCGGGAATCTCGATGCCCATCACGCCCAGCCTGAACAGTTCCTCGATCAAGGCGTGCGGGATCTTGGCCTGTTCGTCCATGTCCCGGGCGGCCGGTCTGATGCGGCGGTCGGCAAAATCGTAGACGGTGTCGCGAAAGATACGCTCGTCTTCGGTGAGATCGGTGATCGCTGGCCGCGTCAGTTCAGCTTGCTGCTCCACGCAGTCGTCCCTCCCCCGGCTCGACCGAAATGTTATCATCCGAGTAACGCAGTGCCGTCCCGAGTCGACGAGATCGGGGAGTCCGGGCGTGCATGGCCAAGTGGGGCACTAAGGTGACCCGTTCGCACGCGTTCGAGCCGAACGAGCACGGCTGTGGATTCGAATCGCGCCGGCTCCTCGTGCTCTGCCTGCTCATGGCGGGGCTGGTGTCCGGCGCGTCCAGCGCCCAGCCACAGCCTCCACCCCAGCCGCCGCCGGCGCAGCCGCCACCGCAGCAGGCGCCGCCCGCGCAGCCGCCGACAAACCCGGACCAGTCCACCAACCCGCAGCAGCCGACTTTTCGAGCCGGCATCAGCTTCGTCCGCGTCGACGTCATCGTCACCGACCGTGACGGCAAGCAGGTCAGCGACCTGACGCAGGCGGATTTCGACGTCACCGAGGATGGGAAGCCCCAGACGATCGAGACCTTCAAGATGGTGCAGCTCGGCGGCGAGCTGAAGCCCGGTGCCGAGCCTCCGCGGCCGATTCGTAACAGCTTCGACGAGGAATCCGAAGCGGCGCGCGACGATGTGAGGATTTTCGCGATCTTCCTGGACGACTATCACGTGCGGCTCGGCAGCAGCATGAGCGTCCGCGACCCGCTGATCAATTTCGTGACGACTCAGCTGGGCTCGGCGGACCTGGTCGGCCTGATGTACCCGCTGACACCGCTCGTCGACGTGCGCATGACGCGCGATCGAGACAGCGTCGGACGCGCCCTCAAGACCTTCGAGGGGCGCAAGTACGACTATCGACCGCGCAACGAGTTCGAAGACCGGTACGCGTTGTACCCCGCCTCCACGGTCGAGCAAATCCGGAATCAGGTGAGCCTGTCGGCGCTCAAAGCGCTCGTGATGCACCTCGGGGGGCTTCGTGAAGGACGGAAGGCGGTCATCCTCGTGAGCGAGGGCTACACGAGTCTCCTGCCACCGCAGCTTCGCGATCCGATTGCGTCGATGCCGGGCTTTGGGAATCCCAATCGCGGCAACCCGATGGCCGGTCAGGGGAGCGGGCTCGAAGATCGCGCGCAGTTCACGGCGAACCTCGACCTGCAGATGGAGCTCCGAGAGGTTTATGACGCTGCGAACCGGACCAACACGACCATCTATGCGCTGGATCCGCGGGGGCTGGCGGCGTCGGAGTTCGACATCAGCCAGAATGTGGGGCTGCAACAGGACCAGCAGGCGCTCAACACGTCGCTCGACTCCCTCCGGACGATCGCGGATCAGACAGACGGCCGCGCAATCGTGAACCGCAACGATCTGACGGGCGGGCTGCGCCAGGTGATTCGAGATTCGAGCGCGTACTATCTGATCGGGTACAACTCGACCCAGGCCCCCTCGGATGGGAAGTTCCACAAGATCGACGTGCGGCTGAAGGCCCAGAACCGGCGGGGCCTTCAAGTCAGGGCGCGGAAGGGGTACTGGGCCCTCACGGCAGAGGAGACGGCGCGCGCGACGGCGCCGCGGAAGCCCGGACCGCCGGCTGCCGTCGAACGCGCGCTGTCCTCGATTACCGAGACGCGGCGCCGTTTCATTCAGAGCTGGCTCGGAACGTCGAAGGGCGAGGACGGCAAGACGCGCGTGACGTTCGTCTGGGAGCCGACGCCCGCTGTGCCGGGTCAGCGGCGTGACGAACCGGCCCGCGTCGCGATTATCGCGGCCGGCGCCGAGGGTCGCGCCTATTTTCGCGGCAAGGTCCCTGATGTCGATGTCGTCGCGGGCGGCAGCGCCGATGGAGGCTCCCTTGGTGCGGCGCACAATGCCGCGTCTCCGGCGGGTGTCGCGGGCACTCGCCAGCCGAATCACGTGACCTTCGACGCTCAGCCCGGACGAATGGAGCTGCGGCTGCAAATCGAAGGGAAGGGCGGCGTACTGGACTCCGACGTGCTGGAAGTCGTCGTGCCCGATTTCTCCGGCCCCGAGACGCATCTCAGCACGCCTCGGGTGATGCGCGCGCGGAACGCGGTCGAATTCCGCGCGCTCTCCACGAGCGCCGATCCGGCCCCCACCGCGGGCCGGGAGTTTCGACGCACGGACCGGCTCCTCATTCGTCTGGCTGCGTATGGTCCGGGGACGACCGTGCCGCCGGTGACGGCGAAACTCCTCAACCGCGGCGGCCAGTCGATGTCGGATCTCCCCGTCACGGCGCACAGTGGGTCGAGCTCGACCCATCAGATCGATCTACCGCTCGCGAGCCTGCCGGCCGGCGAGTTCATCATCGAGATCAAGGCCAAGAGCGACGCGGGCGAGGCCGCGGAGCTCGTTCCCATCCGGATCAGCGGATAGCCGGAGCCTTCGAGTCCTGAACGCCCGAATCCCGAACCCCGAATCCCGGCGCGACGTGTTATAAAGATCGGTTGGGTCGCGTGGTGTTCGGACCGTCATATCCCAAGGAGGGCGGAATGCTCGTCAAGGACGGCGCGCCTGGCACGAACCTGTCGGCGTATTCGAAGGAGATTCTGGCGGACGTGAAAATTAAAAACCCCGCCGAACCGGAGTTCCACCAGGCGGTGCAGGAGATGCTGGAGTCGCTCGACCCGGTGTTCGAGCGGCACCCCGAGTACCGGACGGCGAAGATCATGGAGCGGCTGGTCGAGCCGGAACGCGTGATTCTCTTTCGGGTGCCGTGGCAGGACGATCAGGGGACCTATCACATCAACCGCGGCTTTCGCGTGCAGATGAACAGCGCGCTCGGCCCCTACAAGGGTGGTCTTCGATTTCATCCGTCGGTGCACCTCGGCATTCTCAAATTCCTGGCCTTCGAGCAGGTATTCAAGAACTCCCTGACCACACTCCCGATGGGCGGCGGCAAAGGCGGCTCGGACTTCGATCCCAAGGGCAAGAGCGACAACGAGGTCATGCGCTTCTGTCAGAGTTTCATGGCGGAGCTGTTCCGACACGTGGGCGCCAATACCGACGTGCCGGCGGGCGACATCGGGGTCGGCGGCCGGGAGATCGGGTTTCTCTTCGGGCAGTACAAGCGGCTTGCCAACGAGAACACCGGCGTGTTGACCGGCAAGGGCCTCAACTGGGGGGGCTCGCTCATCAGACCGGAGGCGACCGGCTACGGCGCCGTCTATATGGCGGCGGAGATGCTCTCCACACGCGGCGAGTCGCTCGGCGGCAAGGTCTGTCTCGTCTCGGGCAGCGGGAACGTCGCGCAGTTCACCGTGGAGAAGCTGATTCAGCTCGGTGCGAAGGTCGTGACGCTGTCGGACTCGGGCGGGTACATCTATGACGAGGAGGGCCTCAACGGTGAGAAGCTGGCCTTCGTATTGAAGCTGAAGAACGAGCGCCGGGGTCGCATCAAGGAATACGCGGATCGCTTCAAGAGCGCCACCTACACGGCCGTCGATCCCAAGCGCGAAGACAACCCGCTCTGGGACCACAAAGCGCATTGTGCGTTCCCGTGCGCCACCCAGAACGAGATCGGCGGCGCCGACGCGCAAAACCTCGTGCGCAATGGGGTCTGGGTCGTCTCGGAAGGCGCGAACATGCCGACGACGCTCGATGGGGTCCGGGCCTTCATCGACGCGAAGATCTTGTACGCGCCCGGGAAGGCGGCCAACGCGGGCGGCGTCGCCGTCTCGGGTCTCGAGATGTCGCAGAACGCGATGCGCGAGTCGTGGAGCCGGGAGGAAGTGGATCGCCGGCTGCACCAGATCATGAAGAAGATCCACGGCAATTGCGTCCAGACGGCGGAGCGCTACGGCACGCCCGGCAACTACGTGAACGGCGCGAACATCGCCGGATTCCTGAAGGTCGCCGACGCCATGATGGATCAGGGACTCGTCTGATCAGGGATCGGGGGCCGGGGGGCAGGGATCGGGAGAGGCAAAGCCCATAAAGTTGCCGAGCGGGGTGTCTTTGCCGGTCCCCGACCCCTGATCCCCGATCCCTTCTCGGACCTTCTTATGCCTGGGATTCCTCAGGATTTGATGCGGCATCGGGTCCAGCACATCCTGCTGGTCTCGAGCCTCTACGACTCGTTCATCCTGGCGGAAGATGGGCGCCTTCAAGAGGTCATCCTCAGTGAGTTCCTCGAGCTGAACCTGCGGCACGCGCCGGGCCTCACCCACGTCGCCACCGGGTCCGAGGCCCTGACGCTCCTGCTCGGGGACCGGCGGCGCAGCCCCCATCACGACCTCGTCATCACGGCGCCGCAGATCGGCGACATGGATGCCCTCACGCTCGCGCGGCAGGCGCGCGCGGGCGGGCTTTCCGTGCCGGTCGTCCTGCTCGCCTACGACTACCAGGACCTGAACGACTTCCGCGCGCGCGCGGACATCTCCGATTTCGATCGCATCTTTCTCTGGCAGGGCGATGTCCGGATCCTGCTTGCGATCGTGAAGGACGTCGAGGATCGGCTGAACGTCGAGCACGACACAGGGCGGTGCGGCGTTCAGGCCATCATCCTCATCGAGGACAGCGTCCGCTACTACTCGTCGTTCCTGCCCGCCATCTACACCGAGCTCATGAAGCAGTCTTCGCGCCTCGTGCCGGAGGGGATCAACCTCTGGGACAAGATGATGCGGATCGAGGCGCGGCCGAAGATCCTGCTCTGCGGGACCTTCGAGGAGGCCTGGCGCTACTTCGAGACGTATCGCGAGAACGTGCTCGGCATCATCTCCGACATCGAGTTCCCGATGAACGGCAAGAAGCGCAACGACGCGGGCCTGCTGTTCACCGGGCGCGTCCGCGAGCGCGATCCTGACCTGCCGGTCATGCTGCAGTCGGGCTACCTGGGGAACGAGTTCCTGGCGCGATCGGCGGGGGCGTCGTTCGTGCAGAAGGGGTCGCCCCTGCTGCTGAACCAGCTCAGTCAGTTCATGGTCGAGAACTTCGCGTTCGGCGACTTCGTCTTTCGGCTTGCAGACGGCACCGAGGTCGATCGGGCCTCGGATCTGCGATCGCTCGAAGAGAAGCTGCGGACCGTGCCGGCGGCCAGCCTCGCGTATCACGCCGAGCGCAATCACTTCTCGAAGTGGCTGAAGGCGCGCACCGAGTTCGCGCTGGCCGATCGGCTGCGGCCCCGCCACATCTCCGAGTTCCCGACCCTGGAGGCGCTTCGCCAGGAACTGATCCGCTCGATTCAGGACTACCGGCGGGAGCGGGGCCGGGCCACGGTCGCCGACTTCGATCGGCACACGTTCGACGCCAGCACGAGCTTCTCGCGCATCGGCGGCGGGTCGCTCGGGGGAAAGGCACGCGGCCTCGCGTTCGTCAATCGCCTGTTGTCGGACTATCGCACGCCGGCCGAAAGGACGCTTGCGGAGCAGTATCCCGGGATCCAGTTGTCGGTGCCTTCGTCGGTTGTGCTGGGCACCGACGTCTTCGACGAGTTCGTCGAATCGCACGAGTTGAAGAAGCTGGCGATCGGCAGCCGAGAGGATCGGCCGGTGCTCGAGGCGTTTCAGGGAGCCGAGCTGCCGCGAGCCATCCAGAACGATCTGGCGTCGTTTCTCGAGCTGATTCGGTATCCACTGGCCATCCGGTCCTCGAGCCTGCTGGAGGACTCACAGTACCGCCCGTTTGCAGGAATCTACGCGACCTACATGCTGCCGAACAACCACGCCGATCCGCGCCTGAGGCTGCGGCAGCTCACCGAAGCGATCATCCGGGTGTATGCCTCGACCTTCTCGCAACGCGCGAAGGCGTACCTCGAGGGGTCACCCTATCGTCTCGAAGAAGAGAAGATGGCCGTGATCATCCAGCGCCTCGTCGGCGCGCCGCACGGCCGCCGGTTCTATCCGGACTTCGCGGGTGTCGCCCGGTCGCACAACTTCTATCCCGTCCCGCCGATGAAGGCCGAGGACGGGATCGCCGCCGTCGCGCTGGGGCTGGGCGCGGCGGTGGTCGAGGGGAACTTGTGCGTGCGGTTTTCGCCGCGTTATCCACGGCATGCGTTGCCGTCGGCGTCGCCCGGGGTCGTGATGCGGGATTCGCAGCGCGAGTTCTACGCCCTCGACATGCCGGACCCCGAGGATCCGCAGGGCAGGCTGAAGTTCGATCTGCGGCACATCGGGCTCGACGAGGCGATGCACGACGGGACGCTCGCGGCGCTCGCCTCGACCTATTCGCCCGAGAACGACGCCATTTACGACGGCACGTCGCGGCAGGGGGTGCCGCTCGTGACCTTCGCGCCGGTGCTGAAGCACGGCATGTTCCCGCTGGCGGCCATCGTCGAGATCATGCTGGACATGGGTCGCCGCGGCACGACCGGCGCCGTCGAGATCGAGTTTGCGGTGACCCTCTCCGTCCCGCGGGGCGCTCCCCGCGAGTTCGCGTTCCTGCAGCTCAGGCCGCTGCCGCAGGCGAGGACCACGATCGGCCTGGAGATCGGCGATATCGACACCGCCCGAATCCTCTGCCGCAGCGGCTCGGTGCTCGGCAACGGCATCATCGATCACCTGCGCGACATCGTCGTCGTCGACTACCATCGGTTTGATCGCGGCCGGAGCCTCGAGGTGGCGCGAGAGATCGCCCGGCTGAACGCGCAGCTCGCGGCGGACGGCGTCCCGTACCTGCTCATCGGCGTGGGGCGATGGGGATCGGCCGATCCGCTCCTGGGGATTCCGGTGACGTGGGACCAGATCGCCGGGGCGCGGGTGATTGTCGAGGCTGGCTTTCGCGATTTTCGGGTCGTCCCGTCGCAGGGCTCACATTTCTTCCAGAACCTTGCGGCGTCGCACGCGGGGTATTTCACCGTCAATCCCGAATCCGGCGAGGGGTTTCTGGACTGGCCGTGGCTCGGGCGGGCGGCGGAGCAGCACGACGGCCACTACGTGCGTCACATCCGCCTGGCGGCGCCGCTCCTGGTGAAGATGAACGGGAACAAGAGCGAGGGGGTTATTCTGAAACCGAGCATTTGAAGATTTGGTGATTTTGGATTTGGTGATTGATTGAGCGATTGATGGATTGAGGGATTGAGGATTTATTGAGGATTGGTGGCGACGACAATGATCAATAAATCAAAAATCACCAAATTGACAATCAGTCAATCAATTGCCAGATTTTCAATCGCCAGATTTTCAAATGCGATTATGCATACATGCCTCGCATCTTGGTCACCGTCGCAACGCGGTTGATGGCGCAAATGTAGGCGGCCGTCCGCATGTCGACCGCGTATGTGAGCCCCGTCTGCAGCACCGCGTCGAACGCCTGGCGCATCTTCGCCTCGAGCCGCTCGTTCACCTCGCGCTCTTCCCAGAAGTATCCGTGCCGGTCCTGCACCCACTCGAAGTAGGACGCCGTCACGCCCCCGCAGTTGGCGAGGATGTCGGGGATCACGAAGATGCCGCGCTCGTGGAGCTGCTTATGTGCGTCCGGGGTCGTCGGGCCGTTCGCGCCTTCTGTGATGATCTTCGCCCGGATGTCGCAGGCGTTCTCGAGGGTGATCTGGTTCTCGAGAGCGGCGGGGATCAGAATGTCCACGTCCAGCCGGAAGAGCTCTTCGTTCGTCAGCGGCTCGCCGCCGGGGAAGCCGTCGACTGTACGGCAATCCCGCGCGTACGCGATCATCTTGGCGACGTCGAGCCCTCTCGGGTTGAAGACGCCACCCTTGTGGTCGGCGACCGCGACGATCTTCGCGCCGGCCTCCGCCAAGAGATCGGCTGAAACCGAGCCCACGTTCCCGAACCCCTGGACCGCGACGGTGGCGCCGTTCACCTCGATCCCGAGGTGACGGGCCGCTTCGAGCGTAACGATCATGACGCCGCGGCCCGTGGCTTCGCGCCGGCCCTTCGAGCCGCCGAGCTCGACGGGCTTTCCCGTCACGACGCCGGTCGTCGTCTGGCCGACGTGCATGCTGTAGGTGTCCATCACCCACGCCATGATCTGATCGTTGGTGTTGACATCGGGCGCGGGGATGTCTTTCTCGGGACCGATGGCGTCGATGATCTCAGCCACGTAGCGTCTGGTGAGTGCTTCGAGCTCGCGCCGCGACAGACTGGTCGGGTCGCAGACGACGCCGCCTTTCGCGCCGCCGAATGGGATCTGCGCGACAGCACACTTCCATGTCATCCAGGCGGCCAGCGCGCGGATTTCGTCGAGCGACACATCGGGGTGATACCGAATCCCGCCCTTGGCGGGACCGAGCGCGATGTTGTACTGCACCCGATAGCCGGTGAAGACTTCGATCTCGCCGCTGTCCATCTGGACCGGACACGAGACGATGATCTGTCGCCTGGGACTGGTGAGAATCTTCCAGATGCCCGGTTCGAGATTGAGGATGCGCGCCGCTTCGTCGAACTCCTGCAGCATCGCACCAAAGATGGTGCCGTCGCCTGCCATCGGACCTCTCGTCGACGTCTAGAGGATAAACCAATATCGACACGATTCGATCCCGGCCATTGATTTCTCCAGGCGAGTTGTCGCCGGAAGTGGAGCAGACTCCGCGGCTATAATGACCTCAGGATGACCACGATGCCTCAGGCGCCGACGCTCCCTCGTCGTGTCAGGCCGGCACGGGAGAAGTGGGAGCG
>JACOUA010000300.1 GCA_016178075.1 Acidobacteriota bacterium | reverse complement strand
AGCAGGGTGTAGTCCGATCAACCGGCCGGGGCCTGTCTTGTGGCGGAGCCCAGGGCGGTTGGCAGACCCGCAAAAGGTGCGAATCATGCGGATCGTCTCGTCGAGCCTGCAGACGAAAGGCAAGACGTCCAGCTGCCTCCGTCTGGTTGGGCTCGGCGTTCTGGTGCTGTCGAGCCTCAGCTCGGCTACGGCCCAGCAGGTGCGTCTGCAGCCCTCAACGTCGGCGGGTCGGACCCAGCCGCCGCCATCTCCGCCGCTCCCGCCCCTCGCGGTGACACAGCTCGAAGTGCAGCAGCCGCAGGGCCCGGAACAGACATTCTCATTGAGTTTTGCCGAGCCGATCCCTGTTCGGGAGCTCCTGCTGCTCGTCGTCCGCGACACGGGCATCAGCGTGGTGCCGGATCCGAACGTCGACGGCACCTTTCTCGGAGAGTTGAAGAACGTCACGCTCACTCAGGCGCTCGATCTGATCCTCCGGCCGCTCAATCTCGACTATTCGCTGCAGGACAACGTCATCCGCGTCTTCGCACGTCAGCTTGAAACCCGGATCTTCCCGATTAATTATGTCGCGACCCGGCGATCCGGCAGCCGGTCGCTCGGGGCGACCACGGGCGCGACCGGAGCGGGCGTCGGCGGGTTCGCGGGCGCCGGCGGTATCGGCGGCGGCGCCATCGGCGGCGGAGCCGGCTTCGGGGGCGGACAGTTTGCGGCATCGACTGGAGCGCGGTATTCAAGAACGCTGGCGACAGCGTCACGGTGACGCAGAACCTGACCCCCACCGACGCCGGCGGCGCGTTCACGATCGGCATGGCGATCCGGAACATCAAGGGGCTGATTGACGCCTTCGCCACGCAGGGTCGCGTGAACGTGCTCTCGAGCCCGCGCGTGATGGCGATGAACAACGAGCCGGCGGTGATGCGCGTGGGCACGCAGGACGTGTTCTTCACGACCACCTCCCAGGTGGACGCGACGACGGGCCGGGTGCTCCAGACGACCGTGACCCCACAGTCGATCACCGAGGGCGTGGTCTTGAGCGTGACGCCGCAAATCAGCGGGGAAGGCATCATCAATCTGAGCATCAACCCCAGCGTGACCGAGCGCACCGGCCAGGCGACGTCACGGCTGGGCGACACGGTGCCGATCATCAGCGTTCGTGAAACCGATACGCTGGTTCGCGTCCGTGAAGGCGAGACCATCGTGATCGCGGGTCTGATGCAGGAGCGGCTCTCGAAAGAAGAGGGGAAGGTCCCGGGGCTCGGCGACGTGCCGGTCATCGGCGGGCTGTTCAAGAGGAACGACAAGGCGAAGCGCAAGACCGACCTCGTCATCCTCCTGACGCCGACGGTCATGAACTTTTCGGCGCTCACGGCCGAAGCCAGTCGCCAGCAAGAGAAGATGTACGAGGCCCAGAAGGCGCCTCCCAAAAAGTAGGCTCGATGTACGAAGAGTACTATGGCTTCGTCGAAAAGCCATTCAGCCTGACGCCGGACCCGAAGTTTCTGTACAAGAGCGAATCGCACGCGCACGCGTTCGAGCTGCTCCAGTACGCCTTTCGGCGCCGGGAAGGCTTCGTCGTCGTCACCGGAGACATCGGGACCGGCAAGACCACGCTGTGCCGGGCGCTGCTCGAGCAGATCGATCGCAAGACCTTCACGGCGCTGGTCCTCAATCCGTTCTTGTCGGAAGACGATCTGCTCAAGCTGATCCTCCAGGATTTCGGCGTCGTCTCGCGCGATGACGTCAAGCACGGCCGCCTGACCGGCATCAGCAAGCAGGAGCTGATCGACACGCTGTACGACTTTCTGCTCGGGCTGCTGCCGATTCAGGCGAGCGCGGTCCTCATCATCGACGAGGCCCAGAACCTGCCGCTCGAAGTGCTCGAGCAGCTTCGGATCCTGTCGAACCTCGAGACAGACAAGGAGAAGCTGCTGCAGATCGTGCTCGTGGGCCAGCTCAATCTTCACCCGCTGCTCAGATCGCCCCAGCTCCGGCAGCTCGATCAGCGCGTCTCGATTCGCTACCAGTTGAGGCCGCTGACGAAGAGCGAGGTGACCGCCTACGTCGGTCACCGCATCGCCGTGGCCGGCGCCTCCGCGGCGGTCAGCTTCTCCCCGCGTGCGCTGCAGGCCGTGCACCAGCTTTCGGACGGCGTCCCCAGACTCGTGAATCTGGTCTGCGATCGCGCGCTGCTCGGCGCCTTTTCGGCACGCGCGAACCGGGTCTCGGGCGAGATGGTCATCAAAGCGGGTGAGAGTCTCGATCTGCCCGCTCAACAGCGGTCGCGGTTCGGCTGGTTCCGCCGGCTCGCGTCCTGACGAGCGTATTCATTCGTGAGTCTCCGGCTAGACGCCCTTCGTCGAGGCAAGAAAACCGACGCGCCGAGACGGCCGACTGCGTCCAAGGTGAACCATGCCGACGCGGTGCTGGCGTCGCTTGGCTATCCGCAGCAGCCGCGCCGATCGGGCGTCAGCGGTCAGGCGATCGCCATCATCGCGACGGCGGCCGTCGCGGCGGGCGTCGCGGCTTGGCAGGGCGCCGCGTGGTTGACCACGCGGACACGGCCCACGGCGTCCCCCGTGGCCGCCCGGACCCCCGCGTCCCAACAGGCCCCCTCGACTCCGCAAGGACCGCCCCCGAGATTCATCCCGGCTCCCGAGCCGCCACAGGCCCCGTCAGCTGCCGCTGGCGGAGCGGCTGGACAGGCGGCTGAGCCGGCACCGAGAACGCCCGCGGCGTCCGCGCCGGCGAGCGTGGAGCCGGAGGCGGAGCCAGCGCCTCGAGCGGTGACCGACCCCGAACGCACGCCGGACCGGAGCGCTCCAACGAGGCCGGCGCCTCAGATCGTGCGGGCGGAGCCACCCCCCGTTGTCCCGCGAAGCGAATCTGCGCCGGCGCCCGTTCCGCAGGATCCTCCAGTCGTGAGTCGACCTGTGCCACCGCCGCCCCGATTCGTGCCGGCCGCGCCCCCGCAGCAGTCCGGGGCGACGCCGCCCGCGCAGAGAGCGCCGGTGGAGCCCGCGACTCCGGCTCCGCCGCAATCGCCGTCGCCCCGGCAGGTCGCGACCCCCGCGCCCAGCACGGTCGTGACGCGTCCGTCGATCGTCGGCGCGGGAGAGAACGACTATTTCAGGTTGGCGCTCTACTACCAGCAGAGTGGCGATTTCGAGAACGCCCTGGTGCAATACAAGAAGGTGCTCGAGAGAAACGAGATGAACGCCGAGGCGCACAACAACCTCGGCGTGCT
>JACOUA010000316.1 GCA_016178075.1 Acidobacteriota bacterium | reverse complement strand
GTAAGTGTATACGATGGCCCGTTTCCGCGGCAAGCGCCAGCGTGCGCAGGGGATCTCGAGCGCGGGCGACAAGGACGTGGGCTCTGCGCCGGGCAGCGGGGTCCCCAACGCGGCAGCCGCGTTGGGGTGCCTCGGGCGCCCACGGGCGAAGCGCGTCTTCGCGCCCGCAGGGCCGTCAGCCGTGACAATGTTGTTCGGTCCGAGCACCCGTGGGCTGCTCGCGGACAGGCCCCGGGCACGTGCCCGCTCCCGATTCAGCCTTCGTGCTGGTCGTTCAGCGTGGCGCTGGCGTGGACGTTATCGTCTGGCGTCCGCTCAGATACTGGTTCCACCACTTCAGCTCGTTGATCATCCGGTGGACGTTGTTCCAATGTCCGGAGATGCCGTGCGGCTGGCCGGCATACTGAACCATCTTGGCCGGAATCCCTCGCCGTCTGAGCGCGAAATACATCTGCTCGCCTTCCTCGTACGGCACGCGTTGATCGACCTCGCCGTGCACGAACATCGTCGGCGTCCTGACGTTTCCCGCGAAGGCGAGCGGTGACTGCTTGATCATGCGGTCCCGCGCGTCCTTCTCCCACGGCGTCCCGAAGAACTCGGTCTCCTTCGTGCGGTAGATGTCCGCGTTGCCGTAGTCGCTGGTCCAGTTCGAAATCCCGGCGCCGGTGATCGCCGCCGCAAAGCGATCGGGGTACTGGGTGATCAGCCAGTTCGTCATGAAGCCGCCGTACGAGTGGCCGGTGTGGCCGACGCGCTTGGGATCGATCGGATAGCGTTTCAGCACGTAGTCCAATCCGGACACCACGTCCTCGCCGTCCTTCTTGCCCCACTCGCCCCACGTCGCCCACTTGAACGCATCGCCGTAGCCGGTCGAGCTGCGGAAGTTGGTGTCGAAGACGAAGTATCCGTTCGCGGCGAAGTACTGCTTCTTGAAATCGAAGCTGTAACCGGTCGCCGAATGCGGCCCCCCGTGGCTGGTGACGATGAGGGGGTAGGGACCTTTGGCGGGGTCGTATCCGTGCGGGAAGAGGAGCCAGCCTTCGATCTCGGTGCCGTCGTAGCTCGGCCAGCGCAGGCGCTCGGCCTTGCTGAGCGCCACCTCCGAGAGAATCCCACGATACAGGTTCGTCAGCTTCCGCTCATTCGTCCCGTCGATGTTCGCCGCATAGACGTCGGGCGGCGCTTCATGCAGGCCGACCGTGTAGCTGATCGTCTTGAACGCCCCATCGATCGTGAGGCTCCCGAGCCGGCGCGGACCTTTCGTCACCTGCTCGACGATGCCCCCAGGCACTGAGACGCGGAGCACGTGGTTCTCGCCGCCGAGGTCGGCCGAGAAGTAGATGAACTTCCCGTCCGGCGACCACGTCGTCTGGCCCGGCTCGAGCTCCCACTTCGCCGTCAGGTTGATCGGTTCGCCGCCGTCGGCCGGACGAACGAAGAGATCACGGGAGCCGCCATGATTGAGCTTCTGCTGGATGATCATGTTGGTCCCGAACGATCGGGCGTACGAGAGGTACTTGCCGTCGGGCGAGAAATCGACGTCGCTGTAGACGTACAAATCGTCGGTCAGTCGCGTTACCTTTCCGTCGGTGGTGACCGTCCACAGGTCGGGCCGCTCGTAGCTCAGCTCTTCGCGAAAGTGCGAGTCGGCGGTGAAGGCCAACAGCGTGCCGTTCGGGTGCCAGACGATGTTGTCCGGGCGGAGATCCATGTCGACCAGCACCTTCTCGTCCCGGCCGCCGACCGGCTGCATCACGAGCTGCGCCGCCGGGCGCGCGTGGGGATCCGGTGCCGGGAACGGCTGGCCGTCGCGCTGAAAATCTTTCCAGTCGAAGATGTTGCCCTTGAAGCGCTCCTGATGTCGGCGCTCGAAGTCGCTGATGTACGCCGCCTCCTTTTTGGGCTGCGGCTTTTCCTTGGCGAGCGCGAGCCACTTTCGATCCGGGCTCGGGACCGCGCCGGTCGGCAGCGCGTCGGCTTTGACCGGGAGGGCGGCAGCGTTGGCGGGATCGACCTTCCATTGCTGACGGTCGGCCGTGTATTGCAGGAGGCTGTCGTCGGTCCAGCGCGCATTCGAGACGTCTTTGCCGTAGTGCACGACACGCCGCGGCTCGGCTGCGCCGCTGGTCGCGACCACGTACGCCTCGGTGCGGGTGCTGTTGTCCTCCTCGATGCGCGTCGAAAGCGTGAAGGACACCCAGCGTCCATCGGGAGAAATCTGGGGACTGCCGATCGTCTGGATGCGGTAGTAGTCCTCGATCGCGAGTGGACGCCCCGCCGGCCTTGCCTGCTGCGCCGAGAGCGCGAGCGGTACCGCCACCCCCAGCGCGCAGACGGTTCCGACGAGGATCGACGGCCGATTCTGGGCCATAGCAACCGCTCCTCTCAGAGAAGGGTTTCAACTGATACAGATGCGGGATGTTAGCCGGGCGCGCGGAACTTTCGCAAGCACCGTGACAGCCTTGTAGCGGGCTCGTTCGGTGTGTCCCGAGCGAACTGTGGACAAGCGTGGCCACTACCGGCAGCTTAGTGGACCACTTAGGTGGACCAGCCCACGGACCGCGTGCTGGATATAATGCTCGGGCTCCCATCCCCTGGAGGAGATCCATGAAGAAGCCGCTTTTCGCCTTCCTTGGCGTTCTCTTGGTGTGTGTCGGTCTTTTCGCTCAGGGCCCCGCGCCGCGGCCGGGTGCTGACACCTACGGCCGCCTTCGATGGCGATTCGTGGGCCCCGTGGGCAATCGTATCGTGTCGGTCGTCAGCGTGCCCGGCGATCCGCTGATCTACTACGTCGGCGCCGCGTCGGGCGGACTCTGGAAAACGATCGACGGCGGGATCCACTGGGACCCCATCTTCGACAGCCAGCCCGTGTCCTCGGTCGGGGCCCTGGCCATCGCGCCCTCCGATCCGAACATCGTCTGGGCGGGGACAGGGGAGCCGTTCATCCGCAGCCACATTTCGGTCGGGGAGGGAATCTTCAAGTCGACCGATGCGGGCAAGACGTGGACGCGGATGGGTCTCGAGAAGACCGGCCGTGTGTCTCGCGTCATCGTCGATCCCAACGATCCCAACGTCGTCTTGGCTTGCGCGCTCGGCCACGCATACGGGCCGCAGCCCGAGCGCGGTGTGTTCCGCACGACCGACGGCGGGAAGACCTGGGAGCGGACGCTCTTCGTGGATGAGAACACTGGCTGCTCGGATCTCGCGATGGACCCGAAGAACCCGCGGATTCTCTTCGCGGGCATGTGGCAGATCGAGATACACACCTGGGGTCGTGAGAGCGGCGGCCCCGGCAGCGGCCTGTTCATGTCGCGTGACGGGGGCGTGACGTGGCTCCGGCAGACCGGCAACGGTCTGCCGGCTCGTCCGGTCGGCAAGGTGGCCCTCGCGATCGCGCGCACGAACCCGAATCGCGTTTACGCGATGATCGAAACCGGTGACGGCGTGCCGTGGAACGGCAAGGAGACGGACCGCGGCCAGATCTGGCGGTCGGACAACGGCGGCGACACCTGGCGGATGATCACCACCGACCGAAACGCCATGGGCCGCGCCCATTACTATTCGCGCATGGCCGTCGCGACCGACAACGAGAACGAGACGTACCACCTCACGGCGGCGTTCAGCAAGTCGATCGATGGCGGCACGACGCTCGTGCAGCAGGGCGGCCTGGCGAGTCCGGGCGGCGACAACCACGACATGTGGATCGATCCGCTGAACGCCGATCGGATGGCGGTCGCCAACGACGGCGGCGTGTCGATCTCGAACACACGCGGGCGCACGTGGCACCACGTGCAGCTTCCGATCGCGCAGATGTACCACGTCACCGTCGACAATCAGGTGCCGTACTACCTGTACGGCAACGAGCAGGACGATCCGTCCTATCGGGGGCCGAGCAACAGCCGGCTCAGCGAGGGCGGCGGCCGGGGGGGCGGCGGCGGGGGCGGCGGCACCATCCCGCGCGCGATGTGGCACGCGGTCGGTGGCGGCGAGAGCGGATGGGCCACGCCGGATCCCGTAGACCCCAACATCATCTGGTCCAGCGCATCCGGCTCCGGCAGCGTCGGCGGCATCGTCGTGCGCTACGAAGAGAATCGGCGCCAGGCCCGCAACGTCGAAGTGTGGCCGGACCAGGCCAACGGCATTCCGGCGGATCTCAAGTACCGCTTCAACTGGACGATGCCGCTGACGATCTCCCCGCACGATCGCAACAAGGTTTACGTCGGCAGCCAGCACGTGCACCAGACGTCGGATGGCGGACAGAGCTGGCAGGTGATCAGTCCGGATCTGACGCTCAACGACAAGAGCCGGCAGCAGTTCTCGGGCGGCCTGACCGGCGACAACATCGGTGTGGAATACGCGGGCGTCGTCTTCGCGATCACCGAATCGCGCCTCGCGAAGGGCCTGGTCTGGGCAGGCACGAACGACGGCCTCGTCCAGATCACGCGCGACGGCGGCAAGAGCTGGACGAACGTGACGAAGAACATTCCGAACCTCCCGCCGTGGGGCACCGTGAGCAACATCGAGGCCTCACGCTACGACGCCGGCACGGCCTACATCACCGTTGACTTCCACCAGGTCAACAACCGCGATCCGTTCATCTACAAGACAGCCGACTACGGGCAGACGTGGAAGCTCGTCGTCAACGGCATCCCGAAGAGCATGCTGAGCTACGCGCACTGCGTGCGGGAGGATCCCGTTCGTCGCGGGCTCCTCTATGTCGGAACCGAAAATGCGGTTTACGTGTCGTTCGACGATGGGGAGAACTGGCAGCCGCTGCAGATGAATCTCCCGCATGCGCCGGTGTACTGGCTGACCGTGCAGGAGCAGTTCAACGATCTCGTGATCGCGACCTACGGCCGCGGCTTCTGGATCCTGGACGACCTCGCGCCGCTCCAGCAGATGACGCCGCAGGTGCTGGCGTCCGACGCGCACCTGTTTCCGCCACGTCCGGCCTACCGGTTCCGGGCGATCACCTCACCGGTGGACATGCCCGACGATCCCGCGGACGGCGAGAATCCCCCCTACGGCGCGTCCATCAACTACTACTTGAAGGGTGCTCCATCGGGGAACGTGACGATTACGATCGCCGATCAGAAAGGACAGGTGGTTCGGACGCTGTCCGGGACACGATCGGCCGGGCTCAATCGGGTCACCTGGGATCTGCGAACGGATCCCTCGAAGGAAGTGCGGCTCCGGACAACCCCGCTGTACGCGCCTGAGATGGTGCTGGGCCCTGAGGGGTACAGGTCCGCCGGGGGTCAGATGAGACTCCTGATACCGCCCGGGACCTACACGGTGAAGCTGTCGGTGGGGGGCAAGGACGTCACGCAGCCCCTCACGGTGCGGAAGGATCCTCATTCAGGCGGCACCGAGGCCGACATTCAGGAGCAGATGAAAGTGCTCGCCGAGCTGCGCCGCGACTCGGACGCGGCCGCGGACGTGGTCAATCAGATCGAGCTGATACGCAGCCAGGTCTATTCGTTGACCAAGGTCGTCGAAGACGCCGAGGTCAGGAAGGCGAGCGACGCGCTCGATCAGAAGCTCATCGCGCTCGAACAGAATCTCGTCGAGCTGCGATCGACCGGACGCGGGCAGGACGGCGTCCGCTTTGGCGCCAAGCTCGTGTCGAAGATCGGGTATCTCGCGGGCGGGCTCGCGAGCGCCGACTTCAAGCCGACCGCGCAGCAGCTCGACGTGCAGAAAGAGCTCGAGGATCGGTTGCGCAGTCACCAGCGCGAGCTGGACGGCTTGCTCAGCCGCGAGCTGGGCGCGTTCAACGAGATGCTGCGGAAGAAGAATCTTCCGACGGTCTTCACGCGCGTGCCGTCGAGTTAGAAAGGCTTTGGGCTCCAAGTCTTACGAGGTCGAGGTGGTCGAGGCGTGATTACGATCGACCCGGCGTCAGCGTCTGCACGAGCTGCCGGATGTCCTTCATCTTCTCCAGCGACTCGATCGCCTCGAGCGCCTGCGTGATGCGATCCGCGGGGAGCACCAGCCCGGCGCAGTCCGTGAACTTCTCGTGGAGGTCGGCGCGCGTGAACGGTTTGTCCGGACCACCGCGGTAGCGCTCGTCCGCCGGCTGCACCAGCCTTCGGCCGTCCTTCAGCGTGACTTCGACGATGCTCCGCATCCGGTCGAATCCCTTCGCCTCGATCTCGGGATCGAGCATCGTCTCGACGCGCGCCATCAGACGCTGTACCGGCTCGCTTGCGACGAAGTCGTCGGTGAACTCGCGAATGCCGGCTTTGCGCCTGAGCGCGATCGCGGTGACCATGAAGGGCAGGCAGAATTTGGCTTCGAGCTCCGTCTTCGCAGTCTGGTAGCGCAGCGGGTTGAGGATGTTGGACCCGGCCCGCAGCCGGATCTTGTCGATCTGATCGGCCTGGAGGTTGTGGTCGACGACGACTTTGAGCATCGCGTCCATGGTGGGCTGGCCGAGGCTGCCGCACGGATATGGCTTGAACGAGACGCCCGGATCGACGATCGACCATGGCTTCCCGAGCGCGGGAGTGATCCGCGCGACGTCGGCCCCACCGCCGAGCACCTGAAAGAACCCCCACTCGCCATCCAGCGCGTCGGCGCCCGCCGTAAACCCGCGTGAGGCCAGCTGGGCGGCCACGACCCCATTTTCGGCCGCCCGTCCAACGTGAAGCGGCTTGGTCATCGATCCGAAGCTGACCCGGATCCCGGCGCTCATGCTCGCGGCAATCCCGATCGCATGGCCGATAGCCTGACGCTGAAGGCGCATCAGCTTCGCCGCCGCGGCGGCGGCCGCGAACGTCCCGATAGTCCCCGAACTGTGAAAGCCGCGCTGGTAATGATTCGGGTCGATCGCCTCGGCAATCTTGCACTCGACCTCGAACCCGGTCAGAAACGCTTCGAGGAACTGTGCGCCCGAGATCCCGAGCCCCTCGCCGACCGCCAGCGACGCCGCCAGGGCCGGCACCGTCGGGTGCGTCAACAAGCCGAACACGCGATCGGGCGACGAGGACAGTTGCGTGTCGTCATAGTCCATCGCATGGCCGCTCGCGCCGTTGGCCAACGCGGCACTCGCGGCCGGCGCCTGCAGCCGATCGGGGCCGAGTACCGTGGCCTCGGCGGAGCCGGCGGCGGCTTTGATCGTCTCGCGGATGATTGCGCTGCCCCGAACCGTCGCGCCGGCGAGCACGACCCCGAAGCCGTCGATGAGACATCGCTTCGCCTCGTGGACGACCTTCTCGGGGACGTCCCGAATGCTGGCCGTCGCGATGAAGCCGACAACCGCGGCCGTGACACCGCTCGGTGGAGCGGCCGTCTTCGCGGCGGGCCTGGCGCTCGGCACTGACTGTGTTGTGGCCGCCTCCACGATCGGCACGTACGGCCAGGCGCCAACCGCCGCGGTGCTGCGCGCGGCCGCCTCGAGGAATTCCTTGCGTGTCATCGGCATGGCTGCTCCTCGTCAGCTCTGCGCCTGGCTGGCGGCCTGCGCTCGATTCAGCTGCCGCTGGCTGCTTGGACTAGTTCGACGTCTTGACCTGCACCGCTTTCAGCAGATCCGCGTACGGCGCGATCGCGCCGTGGATCGGAACGACGCGGTCGACCTTCAGCGTGTGCTTCGTGACGTTCTCGACCAGGTTGGCGGCGTACGGCTGCAGCGCGGCGGCCGGGCTGTATACATCGGCTTCCACCAGGAGTCGCTCCCGGGGAAAGTACGCCATCAGCAGCGTGTCGGCATGGCCGCTGCCGGCGATGCGGTACAGGTTGACGGTCATCGCGCCGTCTTTGAGGACCAGCTCCTCGTCGACCGTCTCGACTTTCAGCGGCTTGGGGTTCTTTGCCAGCGCATCCGGGACAATCGCGTGGGACCTTCCGACGGCGTCCTGGTAGAAGGCCGCGTTGGCTTTCTGCGTGATGACCGTCAGCCCCTCCGAGACCGCGGCCCGGATGCCGCCGGAATGGTCGAAGTGGTGATGCGTGTTGACGACGTGCGTCAACGGCTTGCCGGATCTGAGCTCTCTGGCCTTCGCGATGACGGCGAGAGTTCGCGTATCGTTCTGCGGCGCTTCGATGAGCGTCAGATGATCGGCGAATTCCACCAGGACGCTGTGGTGCGACTGGCCGGCGAGGAACCAGACCCCTTTCGCGACTTCCTCAGCCGTGACCGTCGCCGGTGGCGGGCCGGTCACTGGCGCGGCTGACGCCGCGCTTGCCGGCGCGGCCAGGTCCCCGGTGTCCCCATCGATACTCTGCTTCGTCACGCGGATCTCCGCGGTCCTGTACTTGTCGGTCGTCGTGGTGAAGTGCGCCGGCAGCTTCAGCCCGTTGACGTCCTGGTAGTCGCCGAAACTGGTCTCGATGGCGACATCCCCGAGATTGGCGTTGTCGGTCATCGAGACGACCCGGGTCGGAAGTTTCGTCTGGTTGTCGATCGCGAGCGTGAGGCCGAACCCGTTGGCGGTCGTGACGTCGACCGAGGTCTCTTTTTCGAACGTCCGGGGATTCGCGAGCGTCGATGCGGGATCCAGCGCCGCCCGGACGATCGTGATCGGGTGATGGTAGAGCTCCACGCGACGATCTCTGGCGATCGCGTTCGAGACGCGCGTCGCGTTCCCGTTGGGGGCGACGTTGTAGCCGACCTCGCCGTCGATTCCCTGCACCTGCTTCTGGGGCGCCGGTCCCTGAAAGTACGCGAAGGCCGGCACCCGGGTCTGCTCGAGCCTCGCGCGTCCTGCCGCCACATCGACGACGCGCCTGTAGGCGGTGACCTTGAAGGTCTGCGACGTGGCCTCCGGCGTCATGTCCTGGCCCAGGTTGCCGTTGATGCCTTCGCCCTCGATGACGAGCGTCCTCACGGCCTCGATTCGGCCGCGGCCGCCGAGCGCGGCCGCTGCGTCGTTGACGATGTTTTGTTCCGGTGTCGGCTGCGCACAGGCGCCGACCGTCACGGCGATGACGAACGGGAGCCAGAGTCTTCGTGGCATGGTGATTCCTCGTGGGGCCGGCCTGAACACAGGCCCCTGCAGGTGACGGGTGTCGCGGACGCTACACCCCGGATTCAGGTCAAGTCAACACCAGAACCGATGTCGTGGCTCGTCCCTAAAAATCGATGCGGAACCCGATCTCCACCTGGCGCGGCGAGCCCTCGATGGCGGTTGACTGTCCGAACGTCGATGAACGAATGTTGCCGTTGGGCAGTCCGAAGTTGACCCGGTTGGTCGCATTGAAGCCCTCGATGAACGCTTCCACCCGGGCGCGTGGAAGCTTGACGAACTTCGAGAGCCGGACGTCGAGTGTAGAGAACGCGTCGCCGATGTTCGCGTTGCGCCCCAGATTCCCCACGCGTCCGGTGAAATTACCCGAATACGTGTTGCGATCGCGGGGGTGGCCGGTGGGGTTCACCAGATCGGGCCGGTCGTTGGTGAAGGTATCGTTATTGTTGTCCCGTCCGGTGGTGACGTTCCACGGCCGGCCGGAGCGTGCCGACAGGAGCCCCGCGACCTGCACGCCGCCGGGAAGCGACCAGGTGACGTGACCCACGAGCTGGTGCTTGCGATGAGTGTCGGCGAGGCCCTTGTCCAGCTCGGGGTGGCGCTGATCCTGCGCCGTGAACTGAAACCCCTCGACGTTGCGCAACGTGCGGGACACCGTGTAGGAGACCCCCCAGCTCGGCCCGCGGCCGCGCCGCCCCTCGATGCTGGTCAACAGCCCCGAATACCATGAGTTCCCCTCGGAGTTGTACTCAATCCTTCTTCCGAACGCCGGGTCGGGACGCCGGCCGGTGACCGGATCGGGATAGTTCAGATCCGTCCAGTGATACTGGTTGAAGCCGCGGCTGTAGACGCCGTCGACGGCGACGGCGATGCCAGCTGCGATCTCACGTTTGATCCCGAGGCTCGCCGTGCGCGTTTCCGGAATCGTCGGACGCGGCGTCACCTCGACCGTGCTGGGCGGTGTGTTGCTGATCGAGCCTCGGGAGAACGGATCGGGATAGCCGGGGTTGAGGATGACAATCTCGACCGATCGGCGACCCGACGCCACATTGAGCTGGATGTTCAGGAACGACTGGTCGATGTAGTGGCCGTAGCCGCCTCGGACGGCGGTCCTCCCGTCCGAGAACGGATCCCACACGAGCCCCACGCGCGGCTGGAGATTGTTCTTGTCGTCGGGCGTGTTGGTGATTTTGCCGAATCCCGTCTCTCGATCGTAGCGCGCGCCGGCGTTGATCGTGACATTCGACCGCACGCGCCAGCTGTCCTGGACGAAGAACGAGTAGAGATCGTTCGGCAGATGCTGGTTGGGGTCGATCCGCGCGACGACGTACTGCGTCGGATAGGTCGTGAGATCGCTGGGATTGAACGGCGCGTCGGTCGAAAACGTGAAGTTGCCGTCCCGATTGCGCGGAAAGAACGAGTATCCGCGAATCAGGCTGACATCCAGCCCCACCTTCATGTCGTGGGCGCCGCGCGAATAGGAGAGGTTGTTCACGAACTGATAGCGGTTCTCATCGCGTCCCTGCGGCATGTTCTGCGCTTTGCCGAGCCGGCCGGACGGGCGGTTGATCTCGGGCATGCCGTCTACCGACCATCCCATCGTGTCGCTGAAGGTCGAGCGACGGGCGAACTGGAACCGGAGCTCGTTCACCGTGCGGGAGTTCAGCACGGTCGTGTGGTTGGCCACGACGTCCTGGTCCAACCGGTCCGTGTTGTTTCCGCGTTCCTTCGTGCTGAGCCCGCCGATGCCGTTGCCGATCGACAGGTTCTTGTCGGCGCGGTACCGAACCGTCAGCGTCTGTTTGCCGGTGATTCGGTGGTCGGTCTTGACGAACGCCTGGTGCCCGTCGGTCGGGGTCGCGAACTCACGCTCGGTGATCGGCACGAGCGGTGAGGTGACGACCGCGGTCTCCCGCTGGCGGTTTCCCTCGTAGGACCCGAAGTAGTGCAGTCGATCGCGCACGATCGGCCCGCCGAAGAACCCGCCGAATCGTTGTTGGCTGAACGGGGCCTTCCCCGAGCCTTGCGCTCTGGAGAAGGGGTTCTGCGCGTCGAGCGCGTCATCTCGATGGAACAGGAAGAAGCGTCCTTGGGCATCGTTCGTGCCCGATCGCGTGACCACGCTGACAATCGCCCCGGACGCCATCCCGTACTCGGCAGTGAACTGGTTGGACATGACGACGAACTCGCGCACGGCCTCGAGCGAGAAGCCGCCCCGCTGGGTCGCGACAATCGTGTCGTCGTTGCTCGCGCCATCGACGAGATAGCTGTTGCTTCGAGTGGTCTGGCCCGAGGCGTTCACCCCGCCGCCGCCGACACCGGAAATCCCCGGCGTGAGGTTGGCGAGACCGGCGAAGTTGCGCCCGATGAGCGGCAGCGAGTCGAGCTCGTGCCGCGTGACGGTCGTGCCGAGCGCGCTCTTGCTCGTCTCAATGAGCGGCGCTTCGCCCGTGACCGTGACGGTCTCCTGCACGCTCGCGAGCTGCAGGGTGAGGTTCACCGTGGCCTCCTGGCCAATCGTCAGAACCAGACCCGTGCGGACCTGCGTGCCGAAGCCGGAGAGCTCGCTGCGGATCTCGTACGTGCCCGGCGGGAGCGCCGGCACGCGGTACCAGCCGCGCGCGTCCGTCGTCTGTTCGCGTGTCAGGCCCGTTTCGGTGTTCCTGATGACGACGGCGACGCCGGGCAGAAGCGCGCCCTGCGGGTCGCTGATGGTTCCCTGGAGCGTCGCCCCGGTGGTTTGGGCGCTCGCGACAAGCGGTCCCACAAGAACGATGGAAGCGACGCCGACCAGGAGAAGCGTGCATCTCATGGGACTCTCCATGTGGCTGGACGCGTGGAGCGGGGTCCAGCGTGTTGCCGCATTTTAGTGCGAGTTGGTCCCATCGCCACGTTGACACCATTCGGCGGCCATGATACGAATCCGCAGCTTTTCTCCGAGCGTCCTGCCAGCACACAAGGAGCCGTCATGCGTCATATGACCGTCGTCCGACGCGTCGGGCTGACTCTGGTTCTGCTCGGTGTCGCCGTCGCCGCCCGGCCCGCGACGTCCGCCTCGTCGGCGGCGCTCGACCGACTGCAGGCGCAGATCGTTCGCGCCGCCGCCGGGGCGCACGGCACGGTCGGCGTCGCCATCAAGCATCTGGAGAGCGGGACGGAGCTGTTCATCAATGGCGACGAATCCTTCCCGATGGCGAGCACGTTCAAGCTGCCGGTCCTCCTCGAGCTGTATGCCAAGGCCAAGGCTGGTCGGATTAGCTGGGACGAAATCATTGACATTGGCCCGTTGGACCAGCACCTCGGGAGCGGGGAGCTCGCGCCCCTGTACGACCCGCCAGGCGTCCACCTGTCCCTGCACAACGTGGCGAATCTGATGATGCTCATCAGCGACAACTCCGCCGCCGACATCTGCCTGGCGAAGGCGGGCGTCAAGGACGTGAACGCGCGGCTCGCCTCGCTCGGCATCACCGGCATCCGTGTCGATCGATCGTGCCAGGAACTGATCCTCGACTACGGGGGGCAGGACACGGCCAAGCTCAAGAACCTGACCCTGAAGGAGCTGCGGGACGCGATGCCTCACAACCCGAGGAGCGAGGAGGCCCGGTTCGCCGCCGATGACCGCTATGCGGCCGATCCGCGGGATACCGCGACGCCGCGCGCCTTCGTGACACTACTCGAGAAGATCTGGCGTGGCGAAGCGGTCGACCGCGCCTCATCCGACGCCATCCTCGAGACGATGAAGCGTTGTCGCACCGGCGAGCAGCGGATTCGGGGTCTCCTGCCGCGAGATACGCCGGTGGCGCACAAGACGGGCACGATCGGCGGCGTGATCGACGACGTGGGCATTGTCTATCTGCCGGACAACGCCGGCCACATCGCGATCGCCGTG
>JACOUA010000315.1 GCA_016178075.1 Acidobacteriota bacterium | reverse complement strand
CGACCGATACCCGACACGCCGCGCGGAAGGTCGAAGCGCGCCTGGCGCGTTTGGAACACCGGCTCGAACAGACCCCGACCAAAGTGCCGGCGCGAAGTCTGCCGCGACGGTCGCCCGAGCGGGCCACGCTGGACAGCGATCGGCACGATGTGGTCACCAGCATCAAGTTGGCGACGTACAATGCCGAGCGGTTGCTGGCGCGGCGCTTCTTTCGGCATTACCAGAACCCGCGCGACTGGTTGACGATCTTCCGTTCGCTGTTGCATCTGTCCGGCACGCTCAGCCAGAACCCCGACGGGACCGTGTGTGTGCAGTTGCGCGCCCCGGGCCCGCCGCGGATTCGGCGAGCGCTGGCGGCCTTCCTGGACGAGGTCAACGACCTGAACCCGCGCATGTTCGGAACCGGGCCGGCACTGCATTTTGAGGTCCAGAAGGCGGCCATCAATTAAACTGGCCTGGATGACCACGATCCCGTAGAACACGAGGTCCCACAAGGTGAGGGTGCGTTTCAGCCGGGGGCCGTCGCCGGCCGCTGTCGGTGCGGCCACGCTCATAGCGGCTGGTGTAAGCTTTGCCATGCCTGGACATCTACTAAGGCCGGAAACGCAAAAGGGAATCTTATGAGAAGTCGCGCGCGAATGTTCGCCGCTGTCATGATCATGCTCATCGCGGGTCCGGTCTCGACAGGCCGAAGCGCGCAGCGCGGAGGCGGACAACCGCCCCCCGCGCAACCGCCGCTCCCGGTTCCAGGGATCCTGCAGACCTACAAGCCTGTGACCGCGGATCGCTTGAAGAAGCCGGACGAGGGCGACTGGCTCATGGTCCGGCGCACCTATGACGGCTGGGGCTACAGTCCCCTGGCCCAGATCACGCCGGAGACCGTCAAACGGCTCCAGCCCGCGTGGGTGTTCGGGACCGGCGTGACCAACGGCCACGAGGCGCCGCCGATCGTCACCAACGGCGTCATGTTCGTCTCGACGCCGGGGAACCAGGTGATCGCGATCGACGCCAAGACCGGCACGCTGCTCTGGCGCTACAAGAGGCCGTTGCCCGAGGACGTCGTGCTGCTTCACCCAACCAGCCGCGGCGTGGCGCTCTCCGGCGACAAAGTGTTTTTCGCGGCGGGCGAAGCGGTGCTCGTCGCGCTCGACGTCAGGACCGGCAAGGAAGTCTGGACCGCCAAGGTCGAAGAGAACAAGAACGGGTATTACATGACGGCGGCGCCGCTCGTCGCCGACGGCAAGGTCGTGATCGGCGCGTCGGGCGGCGAGTACGGGGTCCGAGGGTTCGTCGCCGCGTACGACATCGAGACCGGTAAAGAAGTGTGGAGGGTCTATACGGTGCCCGCGCCTGGAGAGCCTGGCAGCGAGACCTGGCCGAAGGGGGACCAGTGGAAGACCGGCGGCGGCTCGATCTGGGTCACGGCGAACTACGACCCGGAGACCAACCTGGCGTTCTGGGGAACCGGCAACGGCGGCCCGTGGATGGGCGACCAGCGCCCGGGCGACAATCTCTTTACCTCGTCCACGGTCGCCATCGACGTCACCACGGGCAAGATCAAGGGCCACTTCCAGTACCACCCGAACGATTCCTGGGACTGGGACGAAGTGTCACCGCCCATCCTGGTCGACTACAAGCGCAACGGCCGGAACGTCAAAGGTCTGATCGACGTCGCTCGCGACGGGTACCTCTGGTTCCTCGAGCGCACCGACAGCAAGATCAATTTCATTGAAGGCAAGCCGTTCGTGAAGCAGAACGTCTTCAAAAGCCTCAACCCGAAGACCGGGCGGCCGGAGGTCGATCCGGTCCGCCAGCCAGGCACCGGAAGGGAAGCAGACTTCTGTCCGTCCTGGTGGGGCGGTAAGAACTGGCCGCCGATCGCGTACAGCCCGAAAACGCGGATGATTTACATTCCGGCCAACGAGAATCTGTGCGCGAAGATCGTCGGGCGAAAAGTCGACTACAACCCTGGGCGAAGCTACACCGGCGCGACCAGCACGTTGTATATGGCGCCGGGCGCCGATCACATCGGCGAAGTGCAGGCGTGGAACGTCGATACGGGCAAGCGGGTGTGGACCCACAACTTCGCGACCTCCGCGAACTGGGGTCCGATGCTGGCCACCGGCGGCGGGCTCGTGTTCAGCGGCGGCACCAACGATCGCTTGTTCCGGGCCTTCGATGCGTCAAGCGGCATGCTGTTGTGGGAGTTCCCGACCAACTCGGGCATCATCGGCCAGCCATCGTCTTTTATGGTCGATGGCCGTCAGTACATCGCCGTGCAGTCAGGGTGGGGGATTGACGCGCGCTCGATGCAGGGCCGCCTCACTCGACTGTTGCCGGCGAGCGGCCCCGAAGTACCGGAGGGTGGCGCGATCTGGGTGTTTGCGGTGAAGTAGTCGGGGCGCGCCGAGAGTCTATGGCGCTCGTTGCTCCCATCAGAAAGAACGGTAGTGGGTCAGTGTGGTGCCCGCCCCTATTGGCCGCGCGGAAAAACGCGCTTTCGGCACCGTCTTCAGCGACCCGTGCAGGTCAAGTTCTGACCTGCACGGCAGTCTGGCCTGCTGCGCGTTTTTTCGGATTCGTTCTCGCGCGGCCTCAAAGGGGCTTCACACCAAACTGACCCACTACCGAATCCGCAGCTGGGTCCGGACCTATTGAGGCTGTCGGCGCGGTTTTGCCGCGGCGCTCATTGAATCTGTGGGCGGACGCGCAGTCTTCAGGCGAGTCTTTGGCCGTGCCTCGCGTTTTGTCCCCCGGCTGCACCGCGCTCCTCTTCCTCATCACTCATGTGTTCGTGCTGCGCCAAAGAAGAGGCGACACTGCGACGGCTGTTCGGAGCCGAGTACGAGCAGCACCGATATCGCATCCGGCGCGGGTGGCCAAATCGTGCTCGTGAGTACGTCGGCGCCCGTCGGCGCCCGGCTCAGCCGGACGTGGCAATTTCTGCTCTGTGGCCCGGTGTCGCGCAGAGCAGGAACTGCCACACTTCCTACGCCAGGCTCCGAATTGATCGGCTCAACGCCGTGTCGATCAGCATGCAAGGCGGTGGCACGTTCTTCGAATGACCGGCGTGCATGCCCGATGGTCACTCTTTTGAAGATCACTCGGGCGGCAGACCGCCGAAACTCCTGGATCGTGTCAGATACGCGATCCGTCTGCGTCATTACAGCCGGCGCACTGAAGAGGCGTACGTCTACTGGGTTCGGCGATTCATCGTCTTTCACAAAAAGCGGCATCCCTCGCAGATGGGCGCGGGAGAGGTCTCGGCGTTCCTGGAGTGGCTCGCGGTGCGTCAACGGATCAGCGCCTCGACCCAGAACCAGGCGCTCTGTGCCTTGCAGTTCCTGTATCGCCAAGTCCTGAAGCTCGAGATTGGCGCGATCCAGCAGGTGCCTCGCGCCCGAACGCCGTCCCGTCTGCCCGTGGTGCTCAGCCGCGACGAAGTCGGCCGCATCCTGAAGCAGGTGACCGGCACCGTATGGCTCGTGGTTGCGCTGCTGTGCGGGGCCGGGCTTCGCTTACGGGATGGCCTCGAGCTGCGCGTCAAGGACATCGACTTCGATCTCAAGCAACTCATCATCCGCCGCGGTACCTCCACGTGCTGAACCGGGGCGCGCTCGGGGTTCGGAGTCCGCTCGATCGACTGTGACTCATGCATGGTCGCCCGGCGGTAAGGGCACGTGGTTGAGCTGCGATCGTCGCGCGCGACCAGACGCGTCGGAGTACCGACCGCAACCGAACGATGGGGAGACTGACGACGCCCGCGCATCACTGCGGCCGGCCCCAAGATTCCGGCTGTTTTCGGCACATCGCCAAGAGTTCGCGCCAGACTGTCGCGCGTAACCACAGCACGATCAGCGGCGGCTCCAGATGAGAAACCCTCACCCCTCAAGAGTTGCAGACACAGCGCCGGTGCAACGTCCCCGGAATACTTGACCACGCTCGCTCGTAACCGTAGTGCCCCTGCCACCAGACGGGTGTTTCCGTCTCTGGCGCAAGATTCGCCGCGCGCGTGGCGCGCAACCGCGGCGCGTTCGGTCGCGCCCTGGCGAGCAACGCTCGTCATGAGAACAGGTTCGGACACCGTACTCGACTGAACGCTTCGAGGATACTTGACCACGGTTGCGGCGTAACGCCAGGCTCACCCGTAACCCGGCGGCCGTTCCCCGCTCTGGCCCGTGCTATCATCGGCCGGGTCTGGAAATTGCGGCACTTGGAGTCACGAGGGAGCGCTCCGGTTCGCAGACGAAAGATCGATTCCGGTCTACTCCAAGAGTAGTTGGACGGACGGCGAAGATGAACTCTACTCTCAGAAGCGAAGAGCAAGAACATCGAGCTGCTCCGCGCATCGGGGTTACGCGCATCACGTCGGTGTCCCCTTCGCGCGAACGGGCACGCTCGAACGGCGGTGCGCGGAGAAGGTTCAGCGCCAGCCGCCTGTTCGCCGCGACCGCCCTCGAATCGCT
>JACOUA010000314.1 GCA_016178075.1 Acidobacteriota bacterium | reverse complement strand
GATCGACAGCGCGCCGCACAGCGTGATGATGCCGCCGAGAATCCAGGCGAACAGCATGAGCTGCGGATCCGGCACTCGCGCCGCGATGCCGGCCGGCGTGCGGAAGATGCCCGAGCCAAACGTGATGCCGATGACGAGACCGATGGAGCTCCACGGGCCGAGCTGGCGGGCAAGGGGAGGGTTGGAGGAGGTAGAAACCTGCATTTGAAGATTTGGTAATTTGAAATCTGGTAAATGATTGGGCAATTACGAGATTTGTCAATGGATCAATCAATTACGAAATTTCAAATCACGAGATTCCCAGATTCCCTTTCGCCTCTTGATCGCGTCCGACACCCCTGTTAACATCGACGCCCATGTGGCGGAGCCACTCCGAGGCTGCTGAACCGATCGGAGGACCGTTGACCCCGCCGCCCCGTCCTATTCGGTCCGACGATTCGTCGAAGCCTCCGGAAAGTATTGAGCAGGCGATAGCTGCCCTCGCGCCAGGGCTCCGACCTCGGGATGGAGACGGCCTGGTAGGCGCTTCAGACCAGCCGGTAACGGCCTGCCGGATCTTCGCGGCTCAGCCCGCTCGGTATGCGCCGTTTCCCACGTCCATCGATGTGCGCCTTCTCACAATCTTCGCCGGTCGGGGTATCGAGCAGCTGTACACGCATCAGGCGGAGGCGGTCACGCACGCGCTCGAGGGCCGCAACGTCGTCATCACGACGCCGACCGCCTCGGGGAAGACGCTCTGCTACAACCTGCCGATCCTCGACGCCATCGTGCGGGAGCCCTCGACGCGTGCGCTCTACCTCTTTCCGACGAAGGCGCTCGCGCAGGATCAGCTCGCGGAACTTGAGCACATCGCGGACGCGCTGGAAGCGGCGAGCCTTCAGCTTTCTGTTTTTACGTACGACGGCGACACGCCGCAGGACGCCCGGCGCAGCATCCGGACGCGCGCACATCTGGTGCTGACGAATCCCGACATGCTGCACTCGGGGATCTTGCCGCATCATCCGCGGTGGGCGAAGCTCTTCGAGAACCTGCGCTACGTCGTGATCGACGAGCTGCATGCGTATCGCGGGGTGTTCGGGAGCCATCTTGCGAACGTGCTGCGGCGGCTGCGGCGGATCTGCGCGTCTTACGGCAGCCGGCCGCAGTTCATTTGCTCATCGGCGACCATCGCCAACCCGCGCGAGCTTGCCGAGCGGCTGACCGAGCAGCCATGCGAAGTCGTGTCGGAGAGCGGCGCGCCGCAGGGCGAGAAGGTCTTTCTCTTCGTCAACCCGCCGGTCGTGAATCGCCAGCTCGGGATTCGCCGGTCGTACGTCTGGCAGACGCGGCAGGTCGCGATGGAGTTTCTCACCAGGAATCTCCAGGTGATCGTCTTCGCGCAAAGCCGGCTGACGACAGAGATCCTCACGCGCTACTTGAAGGAATCGTTCTCCGCGCCGCCTGGGACCGCTGACGCTGTCCGCGGCTATCGCGGCGGGTATCTGCCGCTTCGCCGGCGCGAGATCGAGCGCGGGCTCCGGCAGGGTTCGGTCCGGGCGGTGGTCTCGACCAACGCGCTCGAGCTCGGCATCGACATCGGCGCGCTCGACGCCGCGGTGCTGGCCGGCTACCCGGGCACGATCGCGGCGACGTGGCAGCGAGCCGGCCGTGCGGGCCGCCGGGCCTCCCGATCGGCCGCGGTCCTGGTCGCCAGCAGCGCGCCGCTGGATCAGTTCATCGTTCGGCATCCGTCCTACTTCTTCGACTCGTCGCCCGAGCACGCGCTCGTCAACCCGGACAACCTGCACATCCTGCTCGATCACATCAAATGCGCGGCGTTCGAGCTGCCGTTCGGCACCGACGATCGCTTCGGCGGGGAGCCGCCGCGACGAGCGGAGCGGGGCGTAGGGGTCCCCGCGAGCGAGGAGCCTGGCGGGGTGCATGGGGTCCCCGCCATTCAAGTCCAGGACGTGCTCAGGATTCTCGAAGAGGAAGGCCTGGTGCACTTCACGCCGGCTGGAGCCGAGGGTGACGCGGGAATGTGGTACTGGACGAGCGACTCGTATCCGGCCGACGCGGTGAGCCTGCGATCGGTGTCCTCGGACAACTTCGTTGTTGTGGACGTGACCGGCAAGCCTCGGGTCATCGGCGAGGTCGATTTCATCAGTGCCCCCTCAACGCTTCACCCGAAGGCGGTCTACATCGTTGAGGGTCAGCTCTTTCAGGTCGAGCGTCTGGACTTCGACGGCCGCAAGGCCCTGGTCCGCGAAACGGACACCGACTATTACACCGACGCGATCACGTACACGCGGGTCTCCATTCTTGAAGAATTCGCGTCGGGATCAAGGGTCGGCGGTCAGGGATCGGAAGGGACAGACACAGGGGCTGAACGTGCTCGATCCGGGCAAGATGCCGGTGCGAGCTCCGGCCGCGGTTGCGCGGCCCACGGCGAAGTGCATGTCGTGTCGCGGGTCGTCGGGTTCAAGAAGATCAAATTCCATACGAACGAGAACGTGGGATCGGGCGAGCTCGATCTGCCCGAGCAGCAGATGCACACCACCTCGTACTGGTTGACGATTCGGTCTCCCGTCATGTCGAATCTGCCGTTTGGAGCCGACGATCGACGCGACGGAGTGGTCGGCCTGTCGTTCGCGATGAAGCAGGTCGCGCGGCTCCTGCTGATGTGCGACGCCCATGACATCGGCATCTCGGTCGGCGACGAGGAGAGCCGTCCCCTTCGACCCTTCGAGAGCCTCGGGGTCGTCCCGAGCCGAGTCGGGGAACGACAGGCTCAGGGCAGGCTTGCGGCGCGTCCCCGTGATGGTGTGAACGCACCTCAGATAGGTGTCGAGCCCAGGATCTTCGTGTACGACAATTATCCTGGTGGCATTGGTTTCAGCCGGCCCCTGTACGACATGTCTCACGAGTTGCTGCGCCACACGCGCGAGCTGATCGCGCAGTGTCCCTGTGAGGCCGGGTGTCCCTCGTGCGTCGGTCCGGTCGGGTATACCGGACCACTGGCCAAGACTGTTGCATTGAAGATCCTCGATCTGTTGTAGGAGGCCCCGCTCACCACGAAGCACACAGAGCACACCGAGGAAAGTAATAGTGTTGACTTTGTGCGCTCTGTGGTCTTTGTGGTGAACGTGATGCCTCACACGCTGTCGGAAGCGAACGCTAGGATTCAATGAACGAATCGCGGTTGTCACGCCTCAGGGAGATCGTCAGAAGCGCCCGGCCGGCCACGCGCGAGCTCACCTACGAGCCGAATGTGGCTGGCTGGCCTGCGGGCTCACCGCGGCCCGATCCCGAGCAGATTGCGGGGCTCCTTGACGGGCGCCTCGCCCGGCCAGCGTCGACGCTGCGAGAACCACGAGATGGTCCCGGTCCTGTCGATGCTCGCCGATCGCCCGGACAGGCGGTTGTCATCGATCGCGAGTACGCGTCAGACCGGCTGCACGGCCGGTGTCCCGTTCGAGCCGCTGCGGAGGGGTGCCGAACCAGGCACGACGCGCTGTCGATCATCAGGGCCGCCTGGCCTGTCCGCTCGCACGCCGAGACGATCGGGCCCGCCCGGAGCGCGGTCGAGTGGTCAGGCCCAAGCCCGGTCGAAGGGCGACTCCTCTTCGTCGATATCGAGACGACAGGGCTGAACGGCGGGGCCGGCATGTTCGCGTTCCTGATCGGCTGTGGCTTTTTCGACGGCGACACCTTCCGAACGCGCCAGCTCTTCCTTCCCAGCTTCTCCGACGAGCATCGGCTGCTGTCCGAGATTGCGGGCCTCGTCGGCGAGGCGGGCGCCATCGTCACCTTCAACGGCCGGACGTTCGACGTGCCGGTGATGGAGATGCGCTATCTCTTTCACCGGCGCGAGTCGCCGTTCGGCGAGCTTCCGCACATCGACATGCTTCACCCGGCGCGGCGCCTCTGGAAGCGGCGGCATGTGGACTCGGATTGGCACGCCGACGGTCTCGACGGCCACCCTCAGAGCTGCTCGCTTTCCGCGCTCGAGCGCGGCGTCCTCGGATTCGAGCGGGTCGACGATGTCCCGGGCTTCGAGATTCCGGGTCGATACTTCCAGTACCTCCGCACCAGCGACACGCGGCCGCTCGAACCGGTCCTGGAACACAACCGCCTCGACCTCCTGTCCCTCGCGGTGCTGACGTCGGTCGTGCTGCGCCTCGTCGCCGAAGGGGCGGACGCGGCCGCCGATGCCCGCGAGTGCCTCGAGCTCGGCCGTCTGTTCGAGCGGGCAGGGCAGGTGGATCGCGGGACTGCCTGCTACCGCCGCGCGGTCGAATGGGCAGGCCCGACTGACGAGCTCGACCAAGCCGAGGCGCTCGTGGCTCTGGCGCTCGCTTTCAGAGGCGAGCGGCGCTATGGCGAGGCGGCGGAGCTCTGCGAGCGTGTGCTGACCCTTCGATCCTGTCCGCCGGTCTTCACACGGCACGCGCTCCATATCCTGGCGGTCCACCACGAGCACCGGTCGAGGGACCTCCACCGTGCCCGGTCGTTCGCGCTTCGGAGCCTCGATCAGGCGGAGCCCGCCCGCCGCCACCGGGTCACTCACCGCATCGCCAGAATCGACCGGAAGCTGCTCGCCGGCCGGGGTAGTGGGTGACCTGCGCGGGTCGCTGAACGCGATGCCGAAGGCGTGTTTTTCCGGGCGGCCGAACGGGGCGAGCACCAAACTGACCCACTACCCGACGGCCCCCGGGTTTCAGCCCGGCCCAGCTCCCGGCTATAATGGCGTGTTGGCCACCCAGTAAGGAGCACGTCCGTGAAGCAGGGGATTCATCCGAAGTACTACGAGGTCACAGCCAGGTGCGCTTGTGGCGCCACGTGGAAGACGCGGTCTACGAAGCCGGAGCTGCACCTCGAAATCTGCAGCAGCTGCCACCCGTTCTTTACCGGGCGGCAGAAGCTCATCGATACCGAGGGGCGCGTCGAGCGGTTCACCAAGAAGTTCGGTGCTCAGACGGTCGAAAGCCGCAAGCAGGCCGCGGCCGCCAGGATCCAGAAGGGCAAGGGGAAGAAAGAGACCCCGGCGGCGGTCTGACCGCTCGGGAACCCACGGGTTTCGACAGGCGGCCACCGT
>JACOUA010000077.1 GCA_016178075.1 Acidobacteriota bacterium | reverse complement strand
GCTCCTGCCGCAACAGGAGAAATCGACGTGGACCGATCCGTTTCGAAAACCGTGTGGAGCAGGCCGCGCACGCGACAGACGGGAAAACGGCGCGGAGGCGCCGAGTCCGGCGTGGGGTGACGAAGTGGGGCCCCGCGCCTGCTGTGACAAGCCGCCGGAGCGACGTTTTCCCGGCCTGCGGCCGGGGTCCCCAACGCGCGGACTGTGCGCGTTGGGGTAGAGGAACCGGTTTTTGAAACGGATCGGTCCGCGTCGATCCCTACTGCGACGTCGTCCGCGCGGGCGGCGGCGCCGGCATCTCCGCTTTCGTGAAGCGCGGCAGCATGTCGTCGCGCATCGCGAGCTGGTAGAGCGTCGCCGCGATCGCGACCGCCGAGCTCTTCACATCGTCCTCGATGATGCGCTCGTAGTTGTCGAGGTTCGTGTGATGCGTGTGGGTGTTGTACTCGATCGGATCCTGGCCGAAGCCGATCCCCGGCAGCCCGGCGTTGTTGAACGACGTGCTGTCGGTACCGCCGACGTTCCGGCTGCTCGTCGTCGCCGCGCCGAAGACGCCAAGATCTTCGAACGGTGCCAGCGCCTGACGAAGAATCGCCGCCGCCTGCGGTGGACCGAAGACACTCGCTCCGCGGGCGCGGCCCGTTCCGGAGTCGATGTTGAGGTAGCCCGCGAACTTCGCGAACTCCGGCTTCGGGTTCTCGAACGACCCGAAGTGTTCCTTCACGTAGGCCTGCGAGCCGAGAAGCCCCTGCTCCTCGCCGCTCCAGAGCGCCACCCGAATCGTCCGGCGAGGCTTGACGCCGAGCGCCGTCAGGATGCGAGCCGCCTCCATCATCGTGGCGCAGCCGATCGCGTTGTCGGTGGCGCCGGTGGCCGAGTGCCATGAGTCCAGATGCCCACCGATCATCACGACCTCGTCCTTCTTGTCGCTGCCGGGAATCTCCGCGATCGTGTTGTACGCAGTCCGGCCCTCCGGGTACACCTTGTTGACAATATTGAACTCGAGCTCGACCGGCGTGCCGTCCGCCAGGATGCGCGCGATGCGGCCATAGTCCTCGTTCCGCATCACGACGGTCGGGACCGCCTTCGCCACGTCGTAGGTGCGGTTGCTGGACGCGATGATCTGCCCGTGCTCGCGGCCTGCGTCGTTGATGCGAAGCTTCGCGCCGTTCGCGACGAGGAAAACGTCGATCTGCGAGCTGATCTGCGCAGCACTGAGGACACCCGGCTGCTGGGCCGGCGGCTGGTTGCCGCGGCCACCGCCGAACTGCCCGGCGTTCGGGTTGTTGGGGTCGTACTGCTGGCGGACCTGCTGGTCGTCGCGCCGCTTCGCGGGCGGGCTGATGTTGATCGGAACGACTGCGGACTTGCCGGCCAGGATGATCTTGCCCTTCACCTTGTCCTTCACGCTGTCCAGATAGGCCGTCAGGTCAGCGGCCTTCGGCCGTTCCGGCGGAATCAACTGAAACGCCTGCGCCGTGACCGTCCCGTCCGTGCTCGGGGTCCACGCGAGCACCTCGCACACGAGCGAATCCTTGACCGGCGACGTGACGTGCGCCGAGAGACGCTCGTTCACCCATCCGGGATGGCCGAAGTCCCACGGCTCGAGGTGGCCGTTCGTGAAGCCCCACGATGCCATCTGCTCGATGGCCCACTCGCCGGCGGCTTTCAAGCTCGGCGAGCCGGTGAGGCGGGGGCCGTGGACGTCGGTCAGGAAATGGAGTGTCCGCATAATCTGCGAGTGCTCCATCCCCTCTTTCCGGATCTTCGCGTTGATGTCGGGATCGAGCTGCGCTCCGACCGGGACGACGAGCAGGAAGACGACGAGCAGCGTCAAGCGCTTGAACATGATGAGTCTCCGCTCTTGGCTTCAGGCTCTAGGCTGAGCGCGCGTTCTACAAAGCCCCCCGGTCGGCAGGGAGGGTGAGTGTAGCATCGTCCGGCCACCCTCGGGACGCGGCCCCGCTATAATCGGGGCCTCCCACATCTCGTTTTCAGGAGGACTCGCATGCAGCCGCCCCAGCTCGTTCCGACGCGCCGTCTCCTTGCCTGGTCGCTCGTCCTCGTGTTCGCCGCCCTTCCGATTGCCAGCCCGCAGGCTCAGACCGGCACCAGCGTGCGGCCCAACTACGAGCTGGCCGCGGACTGGACGACCCAGAAGGTCGGCCGGCTCGTCTTCGACACGACCGTCACACCCCGATGGCTCGAAAGCCCGGACCGCTTCTGGTACAGCTACCAGACGCGCGAGGGCCGGAAGTTCTACCTCGTCGACGCGATCAAGAAGGCGAAGACGCCGCTCTTCGACCACGCGAAGATGGCGGCGCTCCTGACCTCGATCACGCGCCAGCCATACGACGCGCAGCATCTGCCGTTCACCACGGTCAAGTTCGTCAAGAAGGACGCCGCGTTTCAGTTCGACGTGCCGGTCCCCAGGGACGCGGAGATTGCCAAGCCGGCCAAGCCGATCACGACCGAAGGTGCGGCCGCCGACGCGAAGAAGCAGGGGCCGCGTGCCGTGGACGACGAGGAACAGCAGGGACGTCAGCAGCAGCGGGGTCAGCGCGGATCGGGGCCGGGCGGCGAAGCCGCGCCTCCGAAGAACAAGACGCTGCACTTCGAATACGAGCTCGCGACGGGGAACCTCGAGCTCCTCGACGCCGACTACAAGGCGCCACGCAAGCCGCGCTGGGCCTCCATCTCGCCAGACGAGAAGACGATCGTCTTCGCGCGCCACCACAACCTCTTCATGATGGACGCGGCGAGCTACGCCCTCGCGCAGAAGAAGGCGGACGACCCCGCGATCGTCGAGACCGAGCTCACGAAGGACGGCGAGGAGCATTACAGCTTCGCCCGGACCGTGCTCGGTGGACAGGAGCAGCAGGAGCAGCAGCAGGACGATCAGACGACCGACACCGACGACAGGAACCCCAACGCGCGCGTCCCGGCCATTACGATCATCTGGTCGAAGGACTCGCGCAAGTTCGCGGTCGTCCGCCGCGATCAGCGCAAAGTCGCCGATCTCTGGGTCATCAACGCGCTAGCGCAACCGCGGCCCAAGCTCGAGACCTACCGTTACGCCATGCCGGGCGAAGCCAATATCACGCTCCCGGAGATCTGCGTGTTCGATATCCCTGACAAATCGCGCGTCAAGATCAACGCCGATCGATTCAAGGATCAGACCGTGTCGATCGCGACGGCGCGTGGCCAGAACGTCGGCGGGGGTGGGGGCGGCCAGAACGCCCCGGATCAGCCGGAGCCGCAGTGGCTGAGCCCTTC
>JACOUA010000313.1 GCA_016178075.1 Acidobacteriota bacterium | reverse complement strand
TTGCGGCCGGACGCCGTCAGGTCGACGCTCAGCGGGCGATACCACGTGAGGATGTTGATGAGGACCAGGATGCCGGCGAGCAGCACCAGGCTCAGGCTCGTATTGACGGCGAAGATCCCGCGCGGATCGCGAAACCATTCGACGATCTCGCGCCGGTTCCACACGAGGCTCACGCCCACGACGAGGAGGCCTCCGGCCAGCAGCCAGCTGTCGGTCGGATCCCATTGGACCTTCCAGGCAGCCCGGAAGACGGCGGCGGTCACCAGCACGAAGCCGGGCAGGTACGAGAATTTCCTCATGATCGCTTGAAGCGTGTCCCCTCGATCGAGCGCTGGGTCAGGAAGAGGCCCAGCGTGATGTAGGTCGCGAAGTACACGACATCGCTCACCGAGAGCACCCCGCGCGTGAAGTTCAAGTAGTGGAAGTCGAACGAGAAGAAGTTGATGAAATCGACCCAGATCGACCGGGCCAGCGTGGCCGACGTGTCGACGAAATTGAGGATGAGCAGCAGCCCGTAGGTGCCGAAGGCCGAGATCAGGATGTTCTCGCACAGCGACGAGATGAACAGCCCCAGCGCGATCTGCGCGCCGCCGAGCGCCACGAGCCCGGCGTACGACGCCAGCACCAGGCCTGGCTCCCAGGCGCCACCCCGCGCGAGAAAGACATGGAGCGGCACCGTGGGCGCCAGCAGCACGCCGAAAAAGGCCATCGCCCCGAGGAACTTCCCGGCGACGAGCTCGCCCGGCCGAACCGGAGACGTCAACAGGAGCTCGAGCGTCCCCTTGCGCCGCTCGTCCGTGATGAGGCCCATCGTCAGCAGCGGCAGCACCAGCAGCAGGATGAACGCCTCGTTCTTGAAGAACTCGCCCAGTACCATGGTGGGGACGTCGAGCTGAAGATCCGAGCGACCGACGAGCTCGATCTGCCGGTCGGCCAGCGTCGATTGTTTGACGTAGTACACGAGGATGTTGGAGAAGAACGCGCCTGAGAGGAACGCGAAGATCGTCACGACAACGTACGCAATCGGCGAGACGAAGTAGGAGCGTAATTCTCGTCGCGCGATGGCAAGGGCGTGGCGCATTTCTAGGTCTCAGCTCTCAGAGACTGTAAAAAACCCGCTTACCACGAAGCCCACAAAGACCACGGAGAGAATCCTATTGTTCTCTGTGCGCTCCGTGAGCTCTGTGGTGATCTTGGGCATTTTTTCTCAGGCTCTCAGCTTTCAGTCGGGCTGCCCGGCTTCAGCCGGGCCTCCTGGTTCTCGTCCGACACCAGCGTGAGAAAGATCTGCTCCAGCGAGAGCGAGTCTGCCGCGAGGCCTAAAAGCTGCCAGCCCCGACCCACTACCAGCGGCGCGACTTCGGGGCGCAGATCCACGCCAACCGCGCTCTCCAGCCGGACATTCAGCATGTCGTCAACTGGATGGACGCTGACCTCGGCCACGCCCGGGAGCGCGTTGAACGCTGTGCGCACGTCTTCCCACCGCTTCGCGGACTGGCTCGCCGCTGCGCTGGCTGGCACCCGCAGCTGAACCGTCACCATTTCTCGCGCGCGAAGCCGGTCGCTCAAGTTGGCTGGCGTATCGACGGCCATGACATGCCCACGGTTGAGGATGAAGACCCGATCGGCGATCTCGCTGACCTCGGGGAGGATATGGGTCGAGAGGATGACGGTGTGGTCGCCCTTCAGATGCGAGATCAGCTCACGGACCTCCACCCGCTGCTTGGGGTCGAGGCTCGAGGTCGGCTCGTCGAGAATAAGCACCGGGGGCTCGTGCACAATCGCCTGACCGAGCCCGACGCGCTGCTTGAACCCCTTCGACAGCTTTCCGACGCGTTTGTCGCGCACTTCCCCGAGCTGCGCGCGCTCCAGCGCGCGGTCGACCGCCGCCCGCCGGCGGCTGACCGGCACATCCTTGATCTCTGCGACGAACTCCAGGTACTGACGGACCGTCAGCTCAGGATAGACCGGGGGATTCTCCGGCAGATACCCGATGCGCCGCTTGACCTCGATCGGATCGTCGTAGAGATCGAAGCCGTCGATCTTGACCCGGCCGCCTGACGGCGGCAGATAGCCGGTAATCATCCGCATGGTCGTGGTCTTGCCCGCGCCATTCGGTCCCAGAAAGCCGAGGACTTCGCCCTTCTGGACCTCGAAGGTCAGCGAGTTGACCGCCACCTGACGGCCGAATTTCTTGGTGAGCTGCTGGACGGAAACCACGATGCGGATATATCAGTTGAAGTGCTTGGTCATTCCAGGCAATCGTGCGCACCGCGGCCACCTTCCGGCAGTGCGCTCAGAGAACCTTATCGGTGCGTCGGGTTAGCGCTTGCAGATGGGCTTGGAAAAGGGACAGGATGCTGGCCATGATAGCGCTCAAGCTCGTTGTACCGAGGAGCCCGCAGAGAAGAATCCCGAAGGTCCTCTGGGTGCTCTGCGTGCTCTGCGGGAGCTGCTTCTCCTCATGGGTAGGAGGTCACGACCCCTCAGCCGGAAGATTGCTGAATCCGGGTTCAGCTCTTGTGCCTCAGACGCCTCCCGCCCCCGCGCGTCCAGCGGTACCTCCGGACCGCGTCGGGGCTCGCGCACAAGCTGCTGTCGGCGGGCGCCGGACCATCCAAGCCCGGGGTCCCCAACGCGGCAGCCGCGTTGGGGTGGAAGCCGGGTCCGACGGATGTGGTCGTGGTCCACTACACCGGCTGGACTCCCGACGGGAAGATGTTCGACAGCTCCGCGCTTCGCGGCCGCCCCTCGACGTTGCTGATGGACCGCGTCATCCCCGGTTGGATCGAAGGGCTGCAGCTCATGACAGTCGGCGAGAAGCGACGCTTCTGGATCCCCGAGGGCCTGACGTTCAAGGGACAGGAAGGCAAGCCCAAGGGTACACTGGTGTTCGACGTCGAGCTGCTCGAGGTCTCGTCGTCGCCGACGGTTGCCCCGTTGGACGTGGCGAAGCCGCCGCAGGACGCCAGCCGAACCTCCTCGGGCCTCGCCTACCAGGTGCTGCGCGTCGGCAGCGGAGCCGTGAAACCACGTCGCAGCAGCCGGGTCACGGTGCATTACACCGGCTGGACGACCGACGGCAAGATGTTCGACAGCTCGGTTCTTCGGGGTCAGCCCGCCACGTTCTCGCTGGAGCAGGTGATCGAAGGCTGGACCGAAGGGGTGCAGCTCATGGTGGTCGGCGAGAAGACACGCTTCTGGATCCCGGAGAACCTCGCGTACAAGGGACGCGCTGGTTCGCCGCGTGGCATGCTCGTGTTCGACATCGAACTGATCGGGATCGAGAACTGAGTCGTTCTCAGTCCTCAGTTATCAGTTCTCAGTTCTCAGTTTTTAGTTCTCGGCCGCTGATTTTTCAGGTTGACGCGATCGGTTTTTCCGGCCAGAAGAAACTGAAAACTGACAACTGAACCCTGGTGACTTTCTAGAGCCCCGGCGGGGGTTCTGTCGGCGGCGCTGGTTTCTTCTGGAACAGCACCGCACCGAGCACGCCGCCAAACGTCGTGAAGATCGTCCCCATGATGAGCATGAAGACAAAGCCGATGACGATTGACACGATTATGCCGGCTCCGGCGCCCACGTTCTCGAGAATCGCGCGCGCCGGTCCGGGCATGTCGGCCGTTGTGCTCAGCATCCGATTGAACAGCGCGCGTTGAAACGGTCCCATGATGAGGTCGACCGGAATCGACACAACCGCCCAGACGAACGCGCCAACCACACCCGCCATCAGGCCGACGACCGCACCGTCACCCGCCGTGACCGGCCGCGGCGTGTTGGCTTGCAGAAGATAGGCCGCCACGGCCCCGCCCCCGAGCCACCAGAGACAGCAGCAGTTCGCGAGGTTGATGAACGGGAGCGCTGACAGGACGCCGAGGAAGACGCCGCCGAGGAGGGCGGGCTGGAGGCGGTTGGCAGCGGCATCAATCATCTAGTAATCTGGTAATTTGAAATCTAGTAATTGATTGCGGGATTCACGGATCTGGAAATCTGGTCATTCATTGCGGGATTGCAATCGACAATAATTCACCACATATTTCAATCCAACAATCGACCAATCAATTACCAAACTCTCAATCACCAGATCTTCAAATGCTCAATGCTCCCGTCAGTCATAGTACTCCCGGCCCAGGTGCGTGATGAGCTCCTCGCCCTGGAGATACCGCAGCGTGTTCTTCAACTTCATCAACTGAATAAAGAGATCGTGCTCGGGATACAGGCCGGGCGCGTGGAGCGGGCTCTTGAAATAGAACGACAACCACTCCTGGATGCCGCTCCATCCTACGCGCTTCGCCAGATCCAGGAACAGGACCACGTCCAGGACGATGGGCGCCGCCAGGATGCTGTCACGGCACAGGAAGTTGATCTTGAGCTGCATCGGGTACCCGAGCCACCCGACCAGATCGATGTTGTCCCATCCTTCTTTGTTGTCGCCGCGCGGCGGATAGTAGTTGATCCGGACGACGTGGCAGAGGTCCGTGTAGAGATCGGGATACAGGTGCGGCTGCAGAATGTAATCGAGGACCGACTTCTTGCTTTCCTCTTTGGTCTTGAACGACTCCGGATCGTCGAGCACCTCGCCGTCGCGGTTGCCCAGGATGTTGGTCGAATACCAGCCTTGGACGCCGAGCAGGCGCGCCTTCAGACCAGGCGCGATGATCGTCTTCATCAGCGTCTGGCCGGTCTTGAGGTCCTTACCCGCAATCGGCGCGCCGGACTCGCTGGCGAGCGTGGTCAACGACGGCACGTCGGTCGTCAGGTTGGGCGCGGCGTTGCCGAACGGGATGCCTTCGCGCAGGGCCGCGTACGCGTACACCATGCTGGAGGGAATGGCCGGGTCGTTCCGCTCGAGCGCGCGCTCGAACGAGGCGAGCGACTCATGAGCGGCCGATTCCGTCATGAACGCTTCCGTGCTGCCGCACCACATCATGACCAAGCGGCTGAGACGGTGCTCGTCCCGAAACCGGCGGATGTCGTCCGAGACCTGGTCGGCCAGCTCGCGCTTGCTCTTCCCCTTCTTGACGTTGGGCCCATCCAGCCGCTTGACGTAGCGCTTGTCGAACACCGCGGGCCAGGGTCGGACGCGTTCAAGGGCGGGCCGCACTTGTTCCAGGAGGTCCTTTTCCAGCACCCCGGCCTGGACCGCCGACAAGTAGCAATCGTCCTCGTAGATGTCCCACCCGCCGAAGATCAGATCGTCCAGCGATGCGAGGGGAACGAATTCCTTGATGAGGGGCGACCGCTGCTCGGTTCGCTTGCCGAGCCGGACCGTGCCCATCTGCGTGAGCGATCCGATTGGCTTGGCGAACCCCTGCCGAATGGCCTGCACGCCGGCGATGAGGGTCGTGCTGACCGCCCCGAGGCCGACAAGCAGCACGCCGAGGTTGCCGTCGGCCGGTTTGATGTCGAGTGCCACGAGGAAAAACTATATCATCCCGGGGATCGGGGATCAGGGGCCAGGGATCGGTCGATCAATCGACCAATCGACGCTTGGTCTTTACCGGTCCCCGGCCCCTGACCCCCGACCCCTGACATGAGGTTCTTCTTCTTCCGTCGCGGTCCCGGTCCCCACGCGCTGGCGCTGGCGATGGTCGGCGTGAAGATGGGCGAGCGGTTTCTGGCACTTGGGAGCGGCACGCCGGGGATGATCGCCGCCTTCGCAGGCAAGGTTGGGTTGACTGGGCGAGCGGCGGCCATCGTCGCCACCGAGGACGCGGCAACGGCGCTGCGCGACCGAGCAGCACGCGAAGGCGTGTTGGTCGACGTCGACGTTCAGCCACGTCCACCCTTCAGTGCCGTCGGAGCGTCGTTCGATGTGGCCGTCGTCGATTCGACAGACGGGTATCTGGCGTCGCTCGCCCCGGAGGTCCGGGTCGGTGTCCTGAGGGACCTTCGACGTCTGCT
>JACOUA010000312.1 GCA_016178075.1 Acidobacteriota bacterium | reverse complement strand
CGGAAGCAGACCATTGCGGGCGGCGAGCGCTTCATCACGCCGGACCTCAAAGCGCACGAGGAAAAGGTCCTCGGCGCCGACGAGCGCGCCCTCGAGCGCGAGCTGGAGCTCTTCGAGGAGGTGCGTCGGGCCGTGGCGGAAGACGCCGCGGCGCTCCAGCAGACCGCACATGCGCTGGCGACCCTCGACGCGTTGGCGGGGTTCGCGGACGTGGCCGCGGTCGGGAACTACTGCAAGCCGCACATCGGTGACGGCGGCGAGATGGTCGTCGTCGAGGGCCGACACCCGGTGGTCGAGCGGCTGTCCGCCGACCCGTTCGTGCCGAACGACATCAGCCTCGACGGATCGACGCGGCAGCTCATGGTGCTGACCGGACCCAACATGGGCGGCAAATCGACGTACCTCCGACAATCGGCCCTCTTTTGCCTGATGGCGCAGGCCGGCAGCTTCGTGCCGGCGCGCGAGGCCCGGCTGCCGATTGTCGATCGCATCTTCGCCAGGGTCGGGGCGTCGGACAACATCGCGCGCGGCCAATCGACGTTCATGATCGAGATGCAGGAAACCGCGAACATTCTGCATTCGGCGACCTCGCGCAGCTTCGTCATCCTCGACGAGATTGGCCGTGGCACCTCCACCTTCGACGGTCTGAGCCTGGCGTGGGCGGTCGCGGAGCACCTGGCCACCAGCAGCCAAGCACGCCCCAAGACGGTCTTCGCGACCCACTATCACGAGCTGACCGACCTGGCCGAATCGCTCGCGGGCGTCGTGAACTACCATGTCTCGGCGCGCGAGTGGCACGACGATATCGTGTTCCTGCGAAAAGTGGTGCCGGGACGCTCCGACCGCAGCTACGGCATTCAGGTCGCGCGTCTCGCGGGGGTGCCGGCCGCCGTTATCGCTCGGGCGCGCGAGATCCTGACGGCGCTCGAGCAGGAAGCGATCGCACGCGGCGGGCGACCGTCAGTCGTCGCCCCCTCGGCATCGAGTGAGCAGCAGCTTGGGCTGTTCGGGGCCCGGCCCGACGGCGGGCACCCAATCCTCCACCGCCTTCGGACACTCGACCTCGATCGCATGACGCCACTCGATGCGCTGACCACGCTGACCGAGATGAAGAAGGAGCTCGAGTGATGCGCGCGCGGCTGGTCGCCCTCGTCATCCTGCTTGCGGGGACCTTCGGATGCCGGCAGTCCATCGACGTCCCGCCTGGGTTTCTCGTCGTCGGCATGCAGTCGTTCCCCAACAATCTCGATCCCCGCATCGGCACGGACGAAGCGTCGCAGAAGATCCACCAGCTCCTTTACAGTTATCTTCTCCGCATCGACGACCGGCTCCGCATCGTGCCCGGCCTGGCGAGCTCGTGGGACAACCCGGACCCGCTCACCTACATCGTCCGCCTTCGGGAAGGCGTGAGCTTTCACGACGGACGGATCCTCTCGGCCGCAGATGTCGTTTTCACGTTCTCGAGCTTTCTCGACCCCGCGTTCGTCTCCGCTCGCAAGGGCGCGTACCGGCTCCTGGACTCTGTGAGAGCCCTGGATCCGCTGACGGTCGAGTTTCGGCTGAAGGAGCCGTTCGGGTCGTTTCCGATCAACCTCGTGATGGACATCGTGCCGGCGCCGACACCGGGATCGCCGACCGAGGACTTCGCGCGGCAGCCTGTCGGCACCGGTCCGTACAGATTCATGCGATCCGTCACGGACGATCGTGTCGTGCTCGCCGCGTTCCCCAACTATTTCGAGGGCGCGGCACGCAACCCGGGTCTCGTGCTTCGCACGATTCCAGACGACACCATGCGCGGCCTGGAGCTGCGAAAAGGCACCGTCGATCTGATCGTGAACGATCTTTCTCCCGACGTCGTGCACCAACTCGGGCGGGACGACCGCCTGCAGGTCTCCGAGGCGCCCGGGACGGACTATGCCTATGTGGGCCTCAACCTGCGCGATCCGATTCTGCGGGATGTCCGGGTGCGTCAGGCGCTGGCGATGGCGATCGATCGGTCCGCGATTGTCGAACACCTTCGGCGGGGACAGGCGGAGGTCGCGCTGGGGATCCTGCCGCGTGCGTCGTGGGCCTTCGAGCCCAATGTTCCGGCCTTTCCGTACGATCCGGCGCGCGCGCGCCAAATGCTGGACGAGGCCGGCTATCCCGATCCTGATGGCGACGGTCCGCGGCCGCGGTTCTATCTCTCGCTCAAGGTGTCCTCCGCCGAGTTCTACCGTCTACAGGCTGCCGTCATTCAACAGGATCTTCAGCGCGTCGCGGTGGACGTCGACATCCGCTCCCACGAATTCGCCACGCTGTATGCCGACGTCCTCAGCGGGAACTTTCAGATGTACACGCTGGTCTGGGTTGGCGTGTCCGATCCCGACATGCTCCGGCGGGTCTTCCACTCGAAGCAGATACCGCCGAGCGGCTTCAACCGGGGCTTCTTCAGCGACCCGCGCGTGGATCGTGTCATCGACGCCGCTACGACGAGCACGAACGGCAGCGAGCGCGCCCGGCTCTATGCCGAGGCCCAGCGCCTGATCGCCGGGGAGGTGCCCTATATCAGCCTGTGGCACCGGACCAACGTAGCCGTCGCCCAGCGTGGCCTGACGGGCATCCGCCTGAGCCCGTCCGCGGACTTTGGGTTCCTGAAAGATGTTGGTCGGACGGACAAGCCGGGGCGTGCAGCCGCTCGCTGATCGGTCTCGTCTGCGCTCGGGACGAGTCTTTAGGATGAGGACCGCAGGTTGTCCAGCTCTTGCCGGACGGTCGTCGCGTAAGGCGACTGCGGGAACTCGTCGAGGACGCGCTGAAACGTCTCGCGTGCTTCTTTGGTACGGCCGGCCTGTGCGTACGTGCGTCCGAGCTGCGTCAGGATTGCATCGAGCGGAAGCGGGGATCCGGTTTCGCTGGCCAGCTGCTTGAACGTGGCGATCGCTTGATCGTGGTGTCCGGCGCGCGCCTCCGTCTCGCCAACACCGAGTCGCGCCATCTGTCCGTAAACCCCGGCGCGATCACGGTCGATGACCTCGTGATAGAGGCGCAGCGCCTCGTCGGTGCGCCGCAGGGCGGCTGCGGCCGCCGCGGCATGATATCGCGCGGCGATACCGGCGTTGGTCCGCGGGTAGCTGCTGGCTACCGCGAGAAACTTCGGCAGCGCCGCCTCGAGCTTGGCCTGCTCGGACGGGAAGCTGCCCGGTGGCGGCGTGGCCGGCGTCGGGGTCGCGGGCGTGGGACTCGTTGACGGGTTGGGCGTTGCGCCCGTCGCCGGTGCCGCGGTGGCTGGCGTCGGCGGCGCGGGCGGCACCACGGGCGCCTGCGCGACCGCGAGGGCATCGGCCAGCATCGCGCTGGCCTGACTCTGAGCCCGCTGGCGCCAGATCGCGTAGCCCCCAATCGCGGTCAGGATCACGACGACCACCACGACCGCCATGGTCACTTCGCGGCGCCGCTGCTCCAGCACGGCGCGCGCCTTGACCACCGACACCACAACCTCGTTCGTCTTCAGCTTGTGACGTTCCGATCTCTTCATCGACCAATCTCTGCGCTTTTGCGCCCCTCGGATCGCCGGCTGTCGCTCCCTGGCGCACTGTGGTTCGGCGCGCCTGGGGCTGGTTTACCAGCCGTAGCTCGCCGGCGATCACGTCCGAGCGTAGGCTGGCGCGCCCGGCCGGAATTGAACCGGCGGCCCCCCGCTTAGGAGGCGGGTGCTCTATCCTCTGAGCTACGGGCGCGTTCGGGTCATTATCTCACTCCCGCGGCGGCTCAGGCTCGAGCGCGGCGATCGCTTTGGCCACTCGCACATACTCCTCGTAACGCTCCTGGTAGCGTTCGAGCTTTTCGCGCTCGACCGCCTCGATCCGCGCCCGCCCGATCGCCGACAGCGTGCCCCGCTCGACGTCGAACGTGCCGGCCTTCTGCTCCGCCGCCACCAGATCCCGCTCGAGTTCGGCCGCCTTCAACTTGTACTCCGCGTCGTGATGGCGCTCCCAGGCCAGCCAGCTCGACGTCCACTGGGCGTGGGCGGCGTCGACCTGCTCGCGCGAGAACGGAAACGTCGCCGCCGTGGTGTCGTCGAGACGTCGGCAGACGTCGGGCCACAAGCGCCGGATCGCACGCCCGAGCGGATACCAGGCGAGCAGCGCTTTCGGGTCCTGCTGAACGGCCTCCCGCAGAGGACCAAAGACGCGCAGAAGCTCCAAGGTGACGGCCTCCTCTCGGCGCTGGCGGAGCTCGCGGCCGGCGCTGAGCGCCGCGATCGCCAGGACCACGAGGACCAAGAGAACGAGGAGCTCGAAGACGCTCATCGTGGCGCTGGGAAAACTTCCTCAGTACTTCAGTACGGAGAACACGTGTTCGCCCGGCAGCCTGGCGCGGCCGTTCAGTCCCAGGAGCTCGATGAGAAACGACAGGCCGTGCACGTGTCCGCCGAGTCGTTTGACGAGCGCAGCGGCGGCCGCCGCCGTGCCGCCCGTAGCCAGCACATCGTCCACGATCAGGATCCGCTGCGCCGGCGCCACCGCATCGTCGTGAATCTCCAGCGAGTCGGTCCCGTATTCGAGCTGATACGTTTCACGGACGGTCTTCGACGGCAGCTTGCCGGGCTTGCGGATCGGCGAGAAGCCGACCTTCAGCCGGTCGGCCACCGCGCCCCCGAGGATGAAGCCGCGACTCTCGATCCCGACGACGAGATCGATGCCCTGACCGGTGAATGGCGTGACCATCGAGTCGATCATGGCGCGGAAGCCTTCGGGATCGCGCAGGAGCGTCGTGATGTCGTAAAAAAGAATCCCCGCCTTCGGAAAGTCGGGCACGTGCCGGATCTTGGATTTCAGTGTCTCCATCCTCACATCCTAGTGTAGTGTCCAAGAATTAGCTGGATAAGCTGGGCGTCGAGGCGCCCGCCCGACAAGGCGCGAGGAGCGCGCATACCGGGCGTATGTAAGCGACGAGCAACGCAGCCAGGCGGGATGCATCGGCGGCCAGGTTGTCCAGCTAATTCTTGGACATTACACTAGGTCGCGATCGTGAAGGTCACGAACCGTCCGGTGGGCAGCGCGTCTTCGGTGTCCACCGACTCGACGCGCGCGCCTCTGGGCCCGCGGCGGAGCGCTCTCTCGAACCGCTCCATCGCCTCGGCCTCGCCTTCCGCCGAGATCTCGACGCCGCCATCCGGCGTGTTGCGCACGGTGCCGGCGATGCCCTCCCGCTCCGCAGCGTCCAGGGTGTAGAACCTGAAGCCGACCGCCTGCACGCGTCCGCTGATGCGGAAATGTCGCGCGACCATCACAACGGTAGTTGACAGTCCCAGTTTACAGTTCTCAGTGCTCCGTACATGAAACTGTAGACTGAAAACTGAAAACTGAGAACCAGAACGTTTCAGCTCTCGTAGCTCTCGTGGGCGACGAGCAGAGGATCGTCGGTTGGCAGGAGTCGATAGGAAGCGATCGTCGCGGCCAGCGAGGACGAATCGTCGAGTTCCCTGATGCCGCGGACGATGTGCCCGGTGCAGGTGAGGCGCGCGTGATCGTGACCCACGAACGGTCGCGGCACGGCGACCTCGATTTCCACCGGCGTGTCGACGTCGAGCGGCTTCAGCACGTTGAACAGCAGGCCGGTCGTACTGATGTTGCGCGTCAGACCGTAGCTCCACCCGGGCTCGCCGACCGCGCGATACCGCACCGGGAGTTCGACGACGAACCGTTCAGCACGCGGCACCAAATCTGTGCTCATCGAGGAATCGCAAACCGCTGCGCCATTCTAGGAAAACCTGCGCGAAAGATCCATCGCGCCTCCGCGCCACCCGCAGACGATCGATTCCGGAGGGGAGGCCAACCGCCCCAATCTGTGGAGGCTCGTTCGGGGACTATATCTGGGAATGGTGATCCGTGAAAGCCCCATATTTTGTGGCTCTCGTGGTTCGGGTTAAAGCCCAACAATTCCCTTGACACTTCGCACACCGTCTTGTAATTTCCGTGTTCCCCTCCCTGGATTCCAGGAGTTTTCGGCGTGTTGCGTTGGTTGAGTTGCCATCTGTTCCGGGCCCATGAGTACGCGGTCCGCTGCGACAGGGGCGGAGTGTTTCTCGAGTGTGAAGACTGCGGTCGCCGCTCGGCGGGATGGCACACGGGTCCGATCGATCCTCTCCCTTCTTCAGCGGCCGGGCCGGACCAACCTCGCAACGTCATTGATCGGCTCCGGTCCTTGATCGCGGGACTCGGCGTGATTGATCTTCTGCGCCGCGTCTGACAACCGCATCCCGCGAATACCCGCAGTCTCTCGCCTGGTCGTGGTCCGCCGCAGCGTCGCGCGAAGGCGGAAGGTACCACGACTGCCAGCGCTTCCTTGAATGAGAGGCAGCGGGCAGCGCACGCGACGAGCGCGGCCTTCGATGACCTACTGTGGCTTGGCCGGCTCGATCTTCATCTGCTTCAGGAACTCGACTTCCTTCGGCAGCTCGGTCTTGCCGGCGGGATACTTGCTGGCGCTCAGGATGAAGGCGACAACGTCGGCGATCTGCTGACGCGAGAGTTTCCCGGGATTGCCGTCCGGCATCGAAATCCGGATGCGCTCGAACAGATCGCCGACGGTCAGGCCCTGCCAGTTGGACATGAACGCGGCGCCGGCGAGGGCCGGCGCCATCTCTCCGCCTTCGAGCGAGGCGCCGTGGCACGTCGAGCACTCTTGCCCGTACACGGCGTCACCGCGCTTGCCTTGTTCTTCCGTGTACACGCCTTCCAGAACCGATTGCGCCGCCCCCGCTGCCGGGGTCTGAGCGGCAGGCGCCGGCTGCTGGGCGCGCACCGACGAATAGAACACACCGGCGTACATCGCGCCGGCGAGTGCGAATACAGCTGTGGTAGTCTGCATGGTACCTCGCTAGCCGTGCTTGCACGGCTGCACCTGTGTACTAACCTGTTACCCGGTTGCCGTGCAAGCCCGGCTTAACCGCGGCCGCTCCCGCGTCCGCCGGATCCAGTAACCAAGATTCGCGCGCGTTCGTGGCTCGTCTCAGGCGAAGCGCCGTTACCGCCGTGAGCTGTTCGTCGTGGTCTCGGACGCCGGCAGGCTGAACGCCAGGTACTCGCCCGAGTATGCGCCACCGCTGATCGCCACGACGATGTACTGCTTGCCGTTGACGCTGTATGTCATCGGCGAGCCGCTCTGAGGCGCCGGCATCCACACCGCGCCAACCTGCTTCCCCGTCGTCTTGTCATACGCGCGAAGTATCGCGCCGCGCGGATGATCGGGGGTCGTCGTGACCTGGGTGTCGCCGAGGATGACCAGCGTCTTCGTCACGAGCAAGCCGACGCTGCCGGGCTGTCCGGTCGTCGGGATGTTCATCCCTTTCAACGCGGGGTGATTCCGGACCGCGTCCGGCGTGTCGCCGTGCGGAACGGACCAAGAGATCTCACCGCGATCGAGGTTGATGGCCGCAAGCAGCCCGTACGGTGGTTTCAAGATCGAGAGACCCTGTACCTGGAGCCCGCCGCCACCGCTGCCACCCCCGCGACCGGCTTCACCGCCGCGACCAGCTGCGCTGCCGAACCCCGGACCCTCGCTGACGCGGAACGGCGCGCCAGCCCGTCCGGACACCCACTTGATGTCCGAGAAGCCCGCAGGCGGCTCGATGAGCCCAATCGGGACGACGCCCGAGTTCGCCGCCTGCGCGTAGACCGTATGGGTTTCAGGGTCGTACCCGGCGCCAGGCCAGTTGGTGCCGCCACCGGTCGTGCCGATCGTCAGCGCGGCCAGCGGGCCTCCAATCTTGCTCACAACCGGAGGATTGAACATCGGACCCATCTTGTAGACCTCGGTGTTCCGGATCGCTTCCGCGCGCATCTCCGGCGTGAAGTCGATGAGGTCGTTGGTCGTCACAGCCTGACGCGCGTAGGCCGGCGGCTTGGTCGGGAACGGCTGTGTCGCCGAATACCACTCTCCGGGCACATCACCTTTCGGAACCGGCCGCTCGTCGATCGGCCAGACCGGCTGTCCGGTCACGCGATCGAAGACATACAGGTTGGCTTCCTTCGACGGCAACGCCACGGCCTTGATCGCCTTCCCGTTCACGTTGATGTCCGCGAGAATCGGCGCCGATGACAGATCGTAGTCCCAGATCGGGTGATGCACGATCTGGAAATGCCACTTCCGCTGACCCGTCTTCAGATCGACGCAAACCAGGCTCTCGCCGAACAGGTTGTTCCCTGGCCGATGGCCGCCATAAAAATCCGACGTCGGCGATTCCACCGGGAGATACACGAGCCCGAGCTCTTCGTCGACGCTGATCTGCGTCCAGACCCCGGTGTTCCCGTTCACGGCCCATGAGTTGTTCAACCAGGTGTCGTTCCCGAGCTCGCCCGGCTTCGGAATCGTGTTGAAGGTCCAGATCAGCTTGCCGGTCCGCACGTCAAAGGCACGCACCAAACCCTTGGTGTTGTTGTGCGTGACCACCGTCATGCCTTCCTTCATCGCCGATCCAACGATAATCATGTCCTTGACGACCGCCGGCGCCGAGTGGAGACCGATGTCGCCGGTCTCGAGATCGATCTGCTCGCCCGCCCCCTTGACCACACCGACCTTCAGGTCCACGACGCCGTCTTTGCCGAAGCCGGGGATGCGATTGCCGGTCTTGGCGTCGAGCGCGATGAGCCGGTAGCCCGTCGTCACGTAAAGGATTCGCTCCTCTTTGCCGTCGGTCCAGTACGAGAGCCCGCGGCCGGAGAGTTGTCGCGGTGAGTTGACGGCGCGCTTGCCTTCGAACTCGGCGTGTACCCAAACCAGCTCGCCCGTCTCGGGCCGCAGGGCAACGACGGAGCGTCGGGTGCCGGCCGTCGCGTAGAGCATGCCCTTGACCATCAGGGGCGTGCCCTCGAGCTTGAACTCGGGCCGCGTGCCGAGGTTGTCGGTCTTGAAGCGCCAAGCGACCTCGAGCTGATTGAAATTGGAGGCGTTGATCTGATCGAGGGGCGAGTATTTCGATCCCTTCAGGTCTGCGGTGTAGTGCGGCCATTCGCCGTTCTTGGTGCTGGGCTGGGCAATTGGCTGGCCTGACTGGCCCGAGACACCCACCGCCATCCAGACAAGTCCGACTAGCAGCGCCAGGGCCGGCACGGATCGGCTCACTCCTCGCGACATCGCTCTCTCCCCTGTTTTACGCGAACAACTGTCTCAAGCCGGACACGCGGATCGACCTCTGTGGTCGATCCTTGCAGTCGGCTTTCCGTTTGGGGTCCCCTACAATACCATCGATTGGCGCCTCCGTTGGAATACTCCCCGGACGGTAGTGGGTCAGTTTGGTGTGAAGCCCCGTTGAGGCCGCGTGAGCACAGTTCTGGAAAAACGCGCCGCAGGCCACACTGCCGCGAAGGTCAGAACTTGACCTGCGCGGGTCGCCGAACACGATGCCGAAGGCGTGTTTTTCCGCGCGGCCGAACGGGGCAAACACCAAACTGACCCACTACCTTCCGGACCTGTACAGCGCGAGCGAAAACCGGTGCCGCAAATCTAGACGATGACGGTAGAATCTCTGGCATGCCTCGCTCGGTTCGCGTCTCCATCGCCCTCATCCTCGCCGTGGCGGTCATGGGGATCTCGTCGGCGCTGGCCCGCTGCGTCGTTTCCTGCAACACCGCTCACCGGGCGAAAACAGACGCCTCGGCTCCGAGCTGTCACCAGCCCAGCAGCTCGGCGGCGCACCTCGCCCGCCTGCCGGCGCCGTGCGGACACGATCACGGCGGCGGTGTCGCCGCGGCTGTCATCCGACCTGTCGCGAAGGCACCTCGCGTGTCACAGTTCGTTGCCGTGAGCGCGTCGCTCGAGCTGCCGATCGCTGCCGCTCGTCAGGCCGTGTCTTCGTTCCCCGCACCACGACCAACCGCCATTTCCCCAGCACGCTCCGCCCCTCTTCGTATCTAAGACGCCTCGATCGCCCAGATCGCAGAGCTGAAGCTCTGCGCCACCGGTAACTATTCACCGGAGCTCGCTTGACGCCTGCAGCGCAGACCTTCAGGTCTGCGGGCGCCAGCCGGTTGGCAGGCCTGCAAGGCCTGCGCGACGGGCGCGCGTCAATTCAAGCGAGCTCCGGTCTGGAGGAGAAAGCGTATGTACCAGTTCGGTGTCCGGGTGCGCCAGCTGGCATGGCGGACGAGCGTCGCGTGGTTGGCAATGACCGCTCCCACGATCGCCCAGCAGGGCGCCAACCCGTCGCCTCAGGTCGTCAATTCTGAAGGCCCAGTCGAGCGCCGGCAGCATGAGCACATGCAGACGAGCGCCGGCTGGCAGTTCATGGAGGACGGGGTCGTGTTCGGCGAGTTCAATCATCAGGGCAGCCCCAGAGGTGGAACTGAATTCATCGTCCCGAACTGGTGGATGGGGATGGCCAGCCGGGAACTCTCGCGGGGCCGAATCACGTTCACCGGCATGCTCAGCCTCGACCTGGTCACCGTCGGCAAGGAGGGCTACCGGGAGATCTTCCAGGTTGGGGAGGCGCTGAATGGACGGCCGGTTATCGATCGCCAGCATCCTCACGATCTCTTCATGCAGCTTGCCGGATCGTGGCGGGTGCCGATCAACGAGTCGACCGCGTTGACGATCGCTGCCGCGCCCGTGGGCGAAGCCGCCCTCGGTCCGGTCGCCTTCATGCACCGGCCGTCCGCAGCGGAGAATCCGACGGCGCCGCTCGGGCATCACACGTTCGACTCCACCCACATCGCGTTCGGTGTGATCACCGCGGCTCTCGATCATGGACCGTGGATCGTGGAAGGCTCGCTCTTCAACGGACGAGAACCGGACGAGGACCGCTGGGACTTCGACTTCGGCCCGCTGGATTCATTCTCGGGTCGCGTCTGGTTCCGCCCGACCGCCGAGTGGGAGCTCCAGGCGTCGACCGGCTTCCTGAAACAGCCGGAGGAGCTGGAGCCGGGCAACGTCGTGCGAACGACGTTGACCGGTTCGTGGTTTCGCCGGCGCGAGTCCGATTTCACAGCCCTCACGGCGGGCTACGGCTGGAACCACAAGGATGAGGGCGATCTCGCCAACTTCTTTGCGGAAGCGACCTGGCATGCCGGGATGCACTCGCTCTATGGCCGCTTCGAAGCCCAACAGCCCGAGATTGCGGCGCTCCTCACCGATCGAATCGGCCATCGCCTTGACAAGCTGGACCTGAAAGGGACCGTGGTGGCGTTCAGCATTGGTGGTGTGCGGGATCTCGTCCATGCCAAAGGATTCGAGCTGGGGCTCGGCGGCGACGTCAGCTTCTACGGCGTGCCGCAAATCCTCCGGGACACGCGCGGGGTCTGCGCCGGCTCGGCGTGCACGCTCGGCGTCGGCTACGGCTCGAGCCCCGTGTCGTTTCACCTCTTCCTCCGCCTGCGTCCGCCGGCACCGAAGGGCCGGATGTGGAACATGCGGATGTCACACCCCGGCGGCCATGACGTGACGATGCCGCATCCGATGCCGTAGTCTATGGGCTGCGGAGCGAAGGTCCGCGGCAAGGCCAAGAGAAGACCATGCGCGTTCGCACAGTAGCGGTCGTGCTGATACTCGGTGTCGTGATCCTCGGAGCCGCGTTGTTCGTCACGAGCGCCGGCGGCTTCAGCGCCCGGAGCGAGCCGACGGCCGCGGAGCGGATCGTGGCGCGGGCGCTACGGCGCTGGGCGACGCCGCGCCAGGCCCGCACGGCGACGAATCCCGTCCCATTCAGTTCTGACGCTTGGGCGGAGGCTCGCGCCCACTTCGCGGATCACTGTGCGACGTGTCACGCCAACGACGGAAGCGGACAGACCGACATCGGCCGCAACCTGTACCCGAAGGCGCCGGACATGCGCCTTGCGGAGACCGAGCGGCTGACCGATGGCGAGCTGTACTGGATCATCGAGAACGGGATCCGCCTCACCGGGATGCCGGCCTGGGGCCAGGGTGGAAGTGATGACGCTGACACGTGGAAGCTGGTACACTTCATCCGGCACCTGAAGGATCTCACCCCCGAACAGCTCGCGGAGATGGAGTCGCTGAACCCGAAGAGCCCGGCCGATATCCAGGAGGAGCGGGAAGATCTCGACTTCCTCTCCGGCAAGGATCCAGAACGCCAGGCAACCAAGGGTGCGCACCAGCACCCCAAGGAGTAGCCATGAGACACCTGGGAGCTTCGATCGCGCTGCTCGCCCTCGTGGGGGCTGTCGCGTTCGCGCACGGCGACAACGACCACCTTCGCGGTGTGGTCACCGCGATCACGGCCAAGTCGATCACAATCCAGTTGCAGGATAACAAGACAAGGACGCTCACCCTGACGGCCAAATCCGCGTTCGAGAAAAGCGGCGATCCAGCACAAATCAAGGATCTGAAGGTCGGCGAGCGGGTGGTGATCGATGTCCCGAAGGGAACCAGCGAGGCTCGGTTGATCCGCTTCGGACCGCCGAAGAAGCCCACCAAGCCGTCCGGCGGCGCCTGATCGCTGCCTGTCAGGGAGGAACAGATGACGCCCACATCGCGGTTGGGGCGGGGGGTCTTTTGCTTTGCGATGGCGTGCAGCTTCGCCGGGCTCGCCGCGCCGACCGATTCTGCCCGCGCGCTCGACTGGCCGATCCGGGTCGCGCCGCTTCTCGCCCCGGCCGCCGAGCCGAGCGCCCAGCCGCAACTCAGCGTCGTCGCCGGGCATGCGATCCTGAGCTGGATCGAGCGAAGCGGCCCGCGCGCGACGCTCAAGTTCGCCGAACGCACGACCTCAGGATGGTCCGACCCGCGCGTGGTCGCGTCGGGCGACGACTGGTTCGTGAACTGGGCCGACGTGCCGTCGGTCACGGCGCTCGCGGATGGCACGCTCGCGGCGCACTGGCTGCAGAAGAGCGCCAACAGCACGTACGCGTACGACGTGCGTCTCTCCTTCTCACAGAATGGCGGCCGCACCTGGTCACCATCTGTGACCCCACATCATGACGGCACCGCGACCGAGCATGGGTTCGCATCGCTGTTTCCCGCGCCCGGCGCCGGGCTTGGACTGGTGTGGCTCGACGGCCGCGCCATGAAGGCGGATGGGCACGAGGGCCACGGCAACATGAGCGTTCGGTCCGCCGTGTTCGATCCGGCCGGCAAGCAGCTCTCCGAGGCGCTCGTCGACGATCGCGTGTGCGAATGCTGTCCCACCGCCGTCGCCGTCACCTCGGATGGCGTCATCGTCGCCTACCGCAACCGCAGCGCTGAGGAGGTGCGGGACATCTACGTTGCGCGATTCGCCGACGGTCGCTGGAGCGAGCCCTCGCCGGTCCACGCCGACCGATGGCGGATCAACGCGTGTCCCGTCAACGGCCCGGCCCTGAGCGCGCGCGACCGCGACGTCGTCATCGCCTGGTTCAACGCTCTCCAGGATCAGGGTCACGTCTTCGCCGCGTTCTCCCGCGACGGCGGGCGTACTTTCGGCACGCCCATTCGGATTGATGAAGCCGGATCGCTCGGACGGGTCGACGTGGAGCTGCTGGCCGACGGATCGGCCGCGGTTGCGTGGATCGCTTTCGCGGAGCAGCGCGCGCAGCTTCAGGTGCGCCGCGTCACGCCGGAGGGCGAGCGATCCACTCCGGTGACTGTCGCCGGCATCGGCGCCACGCGCGCCAGCGGCTATCCTCGCCTGGCTCGAGACGGAAACGACCTGCTGTTCGGATGGACGGAGACGGAGAACGGATCGTCGCGCGTTCGCACGGCAGTCGCCGCCCTGGACGGCTCCGCCACCCAGCGGTAGGCCAGACTCGCGTTGGGTCGTTCTCGGCTTTTGCCGGGCCAGCCTGAAGGCGGGCACCCACGACGCTTCAAGCTATTTTGCTCGCCCTTCGAAGCCCTGGGCGAGATTCCGGGGAGCTCTGGAAGGCGGGACCGTGCCGAAGTGTTTGGCCCTCCCCAGGCCCGGGTGACTAATCCACACGCAACGCGGCAATCGGGTCGACCTTGGTCGCGCGGTGAGCGGGGATCAGGCTTGCGAGAAAGCCGGCGGCGCCGAGTAGCATGGCCACCGACCCGAACACGACCGGATCGAGCGGGCTGACCTCGTAGAGCAGGCCGGTCATCGCGCGGGTCATGACGAACGAGGCGGCGATCCCGCAGGCCGCGCCGCTCCCGACGAGCAGCATGCTCCTGCCGACGACCAGCCGCAGCGTGTCGCCCGCGCCGGCGCCGAGGGCGATCCTGACGCCGATTTCTCGGGTGCGCCGGCTGACCGTGTGCGAGACCACCCCGTAGATGCCGACGATGGCCAGCAGCAGGGCCGACCCGGCGAACGCCCCCAGAAGCAGCATGCTGATGCGCGGCAGGAAGACCGATCGCGACACGACGTCGACCATCGTGCTCGCGTCGAAGATCGGCTGCTCGGCGTCGACCTCCAGCACCGTGCGGCGGATCGGGTCGAGAAATGGTGTCGGGTCCGACCCGGTGCGAACGATCAGCGCCATGCCGGGGAGCGGCTGCTGCCAGGCGGGAAGGAAGATCTCGGCGCGCGGGTCGGCATCCAGGCCGTAGTGCTTCACATCCCCGACGATCCCGACCACTTCCCCACGGCCGTGCGCGTTCTTGACGACCCTCCCAAGGGGATCCTCGCCGCTGAAGTACCGGCGCGCCATTGTTTCGTTGATCACCCATGCCCCTGGGGCTCACGGAAGCGCGAAGTCGATCCCGACCGGATACATCGGCAACGCGCTGACGCCCCCGACCGACTCGACGCCCGGAAGCGCGGCGATCTTCTGAATCGCCTCTTTGTAGAACCGCGTGCGCTGTACGCCGTTGCGATACTTGGTCGGCGGCAGGTAAATCTGCACCGCCATCAGGTTGCGCGGCTCGAAGCCGGGCGCGACGCGCATCAGCCGCGCGAAGCTTCGCGTCATCAGGCCCGCGCCGACGAGCAGGAGCAGCGCCAGCGCGACCTCGACGATCACCAGTCCGTTGAGCAGCCGGTTGCGCGACCGGCTGGGCGTGCCGGAGAATGCCGTCATCGTGTCGCGAAGACCGGCCCGCGACGCGTGGAGCGCCGGCACGAGGCCGAACATGATCGCGACAAGCGCCGACACGAGAAGGCCGAACAGCAGGACGCCGCCGTCGAGCCGGATCTCGCTCATGCGAGGCAGGCTGCCTTCAGGTAGCACGTGGACGACCCGAACGCCGGCCCATGCCACGAGCAGACCCAACGCTCCGCCCGCGATCGACAACACGAAGCTCTCGGCGAGCACCTGGCGCACGAGCTGGAATCGCCCCGCGCCCAGCGCGGCCCGCACCGCGATCTCGGTGCGCCGGCCCGAGAGGCGTGCGAGAAACAGGTTCGCGAGGTTGGCCGACACCATGAGCAGCAGGAAGCCGACGGCGGTCGAAATCAACAGCAGGGCCGGCTTGACGGTCGTCACGAGCTGCGCCTGCGCGCCGATCACGCGCGCACCCCACCCGGCGTTGCTGTCCGGATAGGTCGTGGCCAGGCGGCTCGCGATGACCGTCATCTCGCGCTGTGCCTGGTCGCCGGTTGACGTCTCGGCCAGCCGGCCGACCACCGTCAGGGAGCGCGCGCGGCGCGACCGCCCGTGCCCGTCGTTCGGATCGAAGCTGAGCGGCGTCCAGACGTCGATGTTGCCGCTGGGCGGAAAATCGAACGTCGCCGGCATGATGCCGACCACGGTATAGGGCTGCGCGTCGAGCTGAATCTTGCGGCCGATGACGCCGGGCGCCCCGCCGAAGTGCCGCTCCCAGAACGCGCGGCTGAGGATCGCGACGTGGTCGCGGCCCGGCTCGCCTTCCTCGGCGAGGAACGTGCGGCCGTGCATCGCGTTGACGCCGAGCAGGCCGACGAGCGACGGCGTGGCGCGCACGCTGGCCACGTCGATCGGATCGCCCTGACCCGTGAACGCGTACCGCATGAACCGGAACGCCCCCATCGCGGGGATCGCGCGCGACTGCTCCTTCCAATCGAGGTAGGTCAGCGGCGCCACCAGATCCGTGTTGCCGTTCGGGTTCTGCTCCGAGAGGACGACGAGGCGGGACGGATCGCGGTACGGAAGCGGGTTGAGGAGCACCGCCTTGATGACGCTGAAGATGGCCGTGTTCGCGCCGATGCCCAGGACGAGCGTCAGGACGGCCACGGCGGCAAAGGTCCGCTCCCGGGCGAGGCTTCGAACGGCGTAGCGAAGATCACCGAGCAGCGTGCCCATAGACTCTCGCGCTTACGCGGACGCCGGCTCCTGGATCGACTCGTCAATCGGCGCGGGCATCGCGAGGTCGGGCATCGGCTTTCCGAGGAACAACCCCCGGCACGCCCGACCCATCCACCGCGCCCACCGCGCGGATCGCGCGACGCGCGCGCTGTCGGTCGCGATGCCGGTGTTCGCGTACATCTGGCGGTACAGCTTGGAGATCAGGACGAAGGCAACCCGGGCGCGAAGCGACTCGACCACGCGCGATCGCGCCCAGACATGACGCCAGTCGTAGAACTGATCCCATGCGCCCTGTGTCCGGACACGGATTTCTTCGAGCGAGAGTGTCGGGTGCGACGTGAACAGCTTCGGACGCCGCGATTCCGGGATCAGCCAGTGCCGTGTGATCGGCACGCCATCGACCAGCGTGCTGCTGCGCTCCTCGTCCGCCGCCCACTTGTCGAAGTCGATCGTGCCGGGAAACGGTGTGAGCAGCACGAACTGCGCAAACGTCAGATCCGCCTGCTCCGCCAATCGAACGGTCGCATCGAAGGTGTCTTTTCGGTCGCTCGGCAGCCCGAAGATGAACGACCCGAGCA
>JACOUA010000311.1 GCA_016178075.1 Acidobacteriota bacterium | reverse complement strand
CCCTCCGGCATTTGCCGCAGTGCGACGGCCCATGTCGCCGGCTCCGGTTCCGCACTCGGCGTGCGGGCTGCCGCTGTCTGTCCACGCTGTCCGATCACCACCATCAGCACTCCCAGCGCTAGGCGCAGGAGCCTCTTCGAGAAGAAGCGTGACATACGCCTCCTCCTTTACTCAGACGAACGCGCAGGCGTTCGCCACGGGCACGCGCGCAACCTCGCAGGTGTTTCCTGCCCCGCCTCGCGCCCTCGACCTGCCGGCGGCACCCGGCACGCGCGGACCCACCCCCGCGCAGGGTTCGACCTCCCTCGACATTCTCTAGTTTGTGGTGTTCCCGCTTTTCTCGATGCCCGCGAGACCACTCGCGTCGGAACCCGTGTCGGGTCCAAGCGCCATTTGCGTGACCTCTTCCAAATCGTCCTGATACCTGAGATACGTCCTCAGCGTGTGGTAGCTGATCCCGAGCTCGCGGCACGTCCGGCGCTTGTTGTTCTGACACTTCTCGAGCATCAACCGGGCGTAGCGGCTGGCCCACCGGCGCATGCGGTGGCGCTGCTTCGCGGACGGCAGCAGGATCTCACCGTAGTCGCCACGCAGAACCGGCGGCAGATCGTCGACCTCGACCGTCGATGACTCAGCGAGCGCGACGACTCCTTCCATGAGGCGCTCCAGCTCCCGGACGTTCCCGGGCCAGTGGTAGGCCCGAAGCGCATCTTCCGCCGTCTGCGAAAGCTCCAGCGGCCTGATGGACCGATACCGGGCGAGGAAGTACTGCGCCAACTCGATGATGTCGGTCTGCCGGTCTCTGAGCGGCGGGACCGCCAGCTCGACGCCACTCAGCCGATAGTAGAGATCCTGCCGAAACAACCCGCGCCCCACGAGCGCGGCGAGCGGACGATTGGTCGCGACGATGATCCGTGCATCGACTTCCCGCGTCTCGTGACTGCCCACACGCTCGACCGCCAGCTCCTGAATGGCGCGCAGCAGCTTGGCCTGCGCCGACATCGACAGGTCCGACACCTCGTCGAGGAAGAGCGTGCCACCCTCGGCATGCTCGAACTTGCCGCGGCGTCCCCTGACGCCGGTGGCCGTGCGGTCCTCGATCCCAAAGAGCTCGGCTTCGAGCAGCGACTCGACCAAGGCCGCACAATTGATCGGGACAAACGGTCCCTGATGCCGGGGGCTCAAGGCGTGGAGCTGCCGCGCGACGAGCTCCTTGCCCGTGCCGCTCTCCCCTTCGATCAGGGCCGTAAAGTCGGTGTTGGCGACCCGCTCGATCCTGGCCCGCAGCGTCTGCATCGCGGCGCTCGAGCCGATGAGCGGCGCCGCCGCATCGCCGAGGGTCTGAAGCAGACGGCCGCCGCGCGGCATCCGAAAGGCACGGCGTTCCAGCTCGAACACCATGACGGCCGTATCGGCGAGCATCCTCGCCGTCTGTCGATCCCAATCGCTCGGCTGATGTCCGACCTTGTAGAGGGCTTCGATGCTCACCATCTGCTGCGGCAACGCGGCAGGGACGTGCACCGACAGGATGCCCCGCTCGCCCGAGCGATCGACCACCGACTCGCGCAACACCTGGCGAACCTTGACGGCTTTGACCGGCAGCAGATGCCGAAGACCCTCCTCGATCATCTTGTGGAGGCCGTACGGTTCCTGTTCGGCCGCCAGACTTCGTGCCAGTTTCTCGATCACGCGAGCCGGGCCAGCGCGGCGGTCGGCCTGCCGGAACTGAAGCACCACCGGCCGGGCGTTGGCCGACGAGCGCGCGAGGTCTGGCATGACGGAAGCTGCGGGCTGGCACCGCGAAGGCGGCCACGGCCACGTCTTCCAAGTTGTCTGCCAGTCGCCACGCCGAACCGTTTCCGAACGAAAGGTCATCATGTGTGGTGTGCCGGGACGCATCAGGCCGATTCCGGGTAGTGAGTGCCCGCCACGCCGACCTGGGATGGCGCCGTGCCGGGAACCGAATACTCGTCTCGAGGCATGAGGGGACCCAGCGTGAGCGCCCGCTCGAATCCAAGTGCCGTGCGATAAGTGGCGCCGCGGTGAGGGCTCAGGCGCGTCACCTCACAGCGGATGACCCGCGCTCGTGCCCACAGAAGCTCCCACTCCGTCGTGATTTTCATTTGAATCCAACATCCCGGGGAAAACCGGTCGCCGGCCTCAATCAACGCTCCTCCGCGGGACAGGTTGAGCAAATGGGCGTCCCGTCCCGGGTACAGACGGAACACGCGCAGCCATTCACACTCGAGCGCCTGATAACGCCGCCACGCCCGACGCTCGGGTACACCTACCGAGGCGTCCACGTCCGAGTCGAGAGGTCGAATCGCCACAGGCGCACTCGTCCGGTTATGCCGAGAATCCGGATGGCATACTGCTGCTGCACGCGGCCCCTGAGATACACCGTCCCAGATGAAGCGCTTCCCAGCGGGTTGAAAGAGAGGATGTCACTGGCTCCCAGCCGGATCGGATCCCCGCCGCCGTTACCCGTCGGCTCGTCGATCGCCGGCACGCCCGGAAGGAAGCCGAAGTCGACACCTCGAAAGCGATCACCCAGACGCTCCGAGTTCCCGATGGGTGGATCGACGCCACGGCCGATATCGCGAGCGCGCAGGCCGTCTCCGTTGCCATCGGCATAGCACCCGAGATCGTATCTGCCCTCGTGGGACTGAAACCTGAAGCCCACTGCGCTGGATCGCTTGACGGCTTCGAGCCGCGCGAGCCGGAACCGGGTCACGAGATAGCGTGCCGCCGTGCTCGCGTTGACCTCGTCGATCGCTCCGGCGCCGACCGGGATCGCCATCGAGGTCAGGACGGTCACGAGGCCCGCAACGAAGGTCAGCTCGAGGACCGAGTAGCCCCCTGCGCGTGATTGCGGACCTCGCGGAGCGCAACCAGCGGAATGGCGGCCTGCCGGCATGCGACGCTCGGTGGCTCTTTGGATCACGGCAAGTTGCCGGCTTTCGGCGCTGCCGCCGTGATGAGCGGCTTCAGCTTGAGAAAGCCCTTTTCGCCGATGCCCTTCACGTTCATGAGCTCCTCGATCTTCTTGAAACTCCCGTTCTTCTGACGATAGTCGACAATACGCTGGGCGGTCTTCGGTCCGATGCCCGGCAGCACTCCGAGTTGGGCGACTGTTGCCGTGTTGATGTTGATCGGCGCCGGTGTCGGCTTCGATCATTGTGCGGCCTGGGCTTGTGCGGCGCCGGCCCACGTGCCGGTGCCGAGTAGGAGGACGGCCATCAGCGCCGCCGCGAGCCATCGGTAACGTCTGCACATCGTTAGCCTCCGTCATTGATCTTTCATTGATCTGTCGTGGGGCGGCCGCTCCGCCCATCCCACTGCATCGACTGGGCTCCGCGGCGGCTCATTGTTTGGTCCGGGGACCCCTGCGATCCCCGTTGGCCCCACGACCTGCCATCCGCCTTCGCCAAGGCTACGGCGGACAAGCGGCCTTGCCCGCCGACCAGCCTCCGCCAAGGCTTCGGCGGTCCGCCGTAGCTTCAGCGAAGGCGGAAGCTCGAAGAGCGGAGGCGGGTCGCTCTCGCTCGCCGCGCTGGTTTGTCACAACGATCCCTTGGTGTGGGGCGGCCACTGAAAAATGCCCAGGCCTTCGTTCCTAGGCCGCCGGAGGTCGGGCGACGGTGTCAGAACGCCGGCCGGGCGGTCTCAACAAAGGCAAGAAGACCGCCGACTGTGTTGTGACAGAGACCGTTCGGCTAACTGATTCGAATCAAACGAGGTGGAAGCGGAGGTCGGAAGTGAGCGCGGCCAGAGCGCATCGCGTCCTCGCGCGAATGACTCCCGCGGTTGCCGCT
>JACOUA010000451.1 GCA_016178075.1 Acidobacteriota bacterium | reverse complement strand
GGGACTTTCGCGTATAATCCCACGGTTTTGCGCGAGGGCATTCCCCGATCTTCTTCCTTCCCGAGAGGACCCATGACGTTGCGGTGGCGGTGGTCGAATAGCGAGCGCGGCGAATCCCTGCGGCAAGGTCTGGCCCTGCTCGCGATGGTGGTGTGCGGGCTGCTGACGACCGTGTCCGCGGCCGTCGCGCAGCCGCCGGCGGCGCACGGACCCGGAGGCGAGGCGAGCCTCGTCCTGCCGGACCTCGCGCAGGTGCAAATGTTGGGCCTCTCCGGCCGGACGCTGCTGATGCTGGGCCTTTTGGTTTGCGCGGCGGGGCTCCTCTTCGGGCTCGTGATTTTCGTTCAGCTCAAGCGACTGCCGGTGCACCCCTCGATGCGCGAGATCTCCGAGCTGATCTATGAGACTTGCAAGACCTACCTGATTCAACAGGGGAAGTTCCTGCTGATCCTCGAGACCTTCATCGCCGTGATCATCGTGCTGTATTTCGGCATGCTGATGAAGTACGCGGCGATCAAGGTCGTGATCATCCTGATTTTCAGCCTGATCGGCATCGCCGGCAGCTACGGCGTGGCCTGGTTCGGGATCCGGATCAACACCTTCGCCAATTCCCGCACCGCCTTCGCCAGCCTGCGCGGGCTGCCTTACCCGCTGCATTCGATTCCGCTCAGGGCGGGGATGAGCATCGGGATGGCGCTCATCAGCGTCGAGCTGCTGCTGATGCTCTGCATTCTGCTCTTCATCCCGGGCGACTACGCGGGGCCGTGCTTCATCGGCTTCGCCATTGGGGAGTCGCTCGGGGCGGCCGCCCTGCGAATTGCCGGCGGGATCTTCACGAAGATTGCTGATATCGGGTCGGATCTGATGAAGATCGTCTTCAACATCAAGGAAGACGACGCGCGGAACCCCGGCGTCATCGCGGACTGTACTGGCGACAACGCGGGCGATTCCATTGGCCCGAGCGCCGACGGGTTCGAGACCTACGGGGTCACCGGGGTGGCGCTCATCACCTTTATTACCCTGGCGGTGCACAATCCCGTCACGCAGGTCCAGCTCCTCGTCTGGATCTTCGTGATGCGGGTCATGATGATCATCGCGAGCGGGCTCTCGTATCTCATCAACGGCGCGCTCGCCCACGCACGCTACAGCCAGGCGCGGTCGATGAACTTCGAGGCGCCGCTCACGAGCCTCGTGTGGCTGACCTCGATCATTTCGGTCGCGCTGACCTACGTGATGTCCGCGCTCCTCGTCCGGGATCTCGGGGATGGCACCCTCTGGTGGAAGCTCTCGACCGTGATCACCTGCGGCACGCTCGCCGGCGCCATCATCCCGGAGCTCGTCAAGGTCTTCACGTCGACCGAGTCGGCGCACGTCCGGGAAGTCGTGATCTCCTCGCAGGAAGGCGGCGCGTCGCTCAACATCCTCTCGGGGTTCGTGGCGGGGAATTTCAGCGCCTACTGGCTGGGGGCGGCGATTGTGATGCTGATGTCCGCCGCGTACTACATCAGCACCCTGGGGCTGGAGAGCCTGATGATCGGACACCCCGTGTTCGCCTTCGGCCTGGTGGCATTCGGCTTTCTTGGCATGGGGCCCGTGACGATCGCGGTCGACTCGTACGGGCCGGTGACCGACAACGCCCAGTCGGTGTTCGAGCTGTCGGTCATCGAGCAGATGCCGAACATCAACCAGGAGATCCGCCGCGACTTCGGCTTCGAGGTCGACTTCGAGCGCGCGAAACACCTTCTGGAGGAAAACGACGGGGCGGGGAACACCTTCAAGGCGACGGCGAAACCGGTGCTGATTGGCACGGCGGTGGTCGGGGCGACCACGCTGATCTTTTCCATCATCGTGCTGCTGACCGACGGCCTGACGACCAATCTCCAGAACCTGTCCGTCCTCCATCCGCCGTTTCTCCTCGGGCTCATCAGCGGCGGTGCCGTCATCTATTGGTTCACCGGGGCGTCAACGCAGGCGGTGACAACCGGGGCGTATCGGGCGGTCGAGTTCATCAAGGCCAACATCCGGCTGGACGCGGTCGAGCGGGCCTCGGTCGCCGACAGCAAGAAAGTCGTCGAGATCTGCACGCAGTACGCGCAGAGGGGCATGTTCAACATCTTCCTCACGGTCTTCTTCTCGACGCTCGCCTTCGCGTTCCTCGAGCCGTACTTCTTCATCGGGTACTTGATCTCGATCGCGCTCTTCGGGCTCTTCCAGGCGATCTTCATGGCCAACGGCGGCGCCGCGTGGGACAACGCGAAGAAAGTCGTCGAGGTCGAACTGAAAAAGAAGGGGACCGATCTCCACGCCGCCACGGTGATCGGGGATACGGTGGGGGATCCGTTCAAGGACACGTCGTCTGTGGCGATGAACCCGGTCATCAAGTTCACGACGCTGTTCGGGCTGCTGGCGGTCCAGCTCGCGGTTCGACTCGCCGCCGAGGAGGGCCCGGTCGTCAGCCACGTTCTCTCGGGCTTGTTTTTTGCCGCCTCGCTCGTGTTCGTCCACCGGTCGTTCTACGGGATGCGGATCAGGTCGGGGTAACGAAGCTTCGCCTCCAACGAGGAGTCTGCGAAGGAGGCGACGCTTCGTTACTAGATCCGGCGGCTTCCGCGGCCGCCGGCTAAAGCCGGGCTCGCCCGGCAACGTTGACAGGTGGGTACTGATTCGGGCCGTGCAAGCGCGGCCAGGGGCCATTTTCGACCGAACGGTGTCTAACGCTTTGCTGGCCAAGAGATACGGTCAGACACCACCCGAGTGGAGTTCATTGACAGGTGTTTTTTCGTGCAGATATAATCGGCCGCCTTGCGGCGGAGACGCGGGCTGTGGGAGGTTGGGGTGGCGCGTGAGGGCCCCGGCTGGGACGGCTCGCGGGAGGAGATAATCCGTGGCACGTGAGATGTTCGGTGACGTGGTCAACCCGTCGATCAAGGTTGGCAGCCGAAAGTGGTACACCGTACCGCTCTCGGTCGCTGTCCACACCGGGATCATCGCCGCGATCATCATCATTCCGTTGATGGCGGCCGACATCCTGCCCACGCCGCCGTCGATGATGGCGTTCGTGGCTGCGCCGCCGCCCCCGCCGCCGCCCCCGCCGCCGCCCCCACCGCCACAATCCGCCGCCGCCCCGAAGGTTCCGCCACCGGACGTCAACCCGGCGGCCGCACCGGTCGAGGCCCCGTCGGAGATCAAACCGGAAACCGGTGTCGCGTCCGGGTTCGCGGTCGCGGGCGGAGTCGAAGGGGGTATTCCGGGTGGCGTCGTCGGGGGCGTCGTGGGCGGGCTGCCGGAAGCGCCGCCGCCGCCACCGCCACCTCCAACCGCGCCGGTGAGGGTCGGCGGCAACATCAAGCCGCCGCAAAAGGTCCGCGACGCCAAGCCGATCTACCCGCCGATCGCGCAGCAGGCGCGCGTGCAGGGGGTCGTGATCATCGAGGCGACGATCGGGCCCGACGGCAAGGTCAAGGACGCCAAGGTTCTGCGCTCGATTCCACTGCTCGATCAGGCCGCGCTCGACGCGGTCCGGCAGTGGGAGTTCACCCCCACGCTGCTGAACGGCGTGCCGGTGCCGGTCATCATGACCGTCACGGTGAACTTCACGCTTCAGTAGGCTCGGCGGGCGACACATCGGTTTCATTCGAGTGATTCCACGCCGGGGTCCGGGGGGACCCCGGCACGCATTTCAACGGCACTCAACCAAGGGGGACGGGAGATGGCAAGCGGAGGGATGGACCTGATTGGGATGTGGAACCAGATGGCGTGGGTGGCCAAAAGCATCGCCATCATTCTCTTCATCATGTCGATGTGGTCGATTGGCGTCGCCATCGAGCGCATCTACACCTACACGCAGGCGCGCAACCAGTCGAGACTGTACGCGCCGCAGGTGGCCAAGCACCTGAAGGAAGGGCGGCTGAAGGAAGCGATCGCCCTCTCCTCGTCCAAGAACTATCGGTACAGTCACCTCGCGAAGGTCGTGCTCGCGGGCTTGCAGGAGTTCCAGTTCCAGCAGGAAAGCGGCGGCGGCCTGAGCCGCGAGGATCTCGTCGACACCGTGCGGCGCGCCATCCAGCGGGCGTCCGCCCTGACGGCGGCGGACCTCAAGAAGGGCGTGGCGGCCCTGGCGACGATCGGCTCGACCGCCCCCTTCGTCGGGCTGCTCGGCACCGTCGTCGGCATCATCAACGCCTTCACCGGCATCGCCGCCACCGGCTCGGGCGGTCTCGGCGCGGTGTCGGCCGGTATCGCCGAGGCGCTCGTCGAGACGGCGCTCGGCCTGGTCGTCGCGATTCCGGCGGTGTGGTTCTATAATTACCTGACGGGCCGCATCGAGTACTTCAACGTTGAGATGGACAACTCCTCGTCGGAGTTGGTCGACTACTTCATCAAGAAGACCGCGTAGGAACAGTTGGCAGTTGGCAGCGCGGCCACGCTGCCCACACTGCACACTGCCCACTACGTAGGAGTTCCTATGGCAATGGATGTCGGCGGCGGAGGACGCGGAAAAGTCAAGGCGGACATCAACGTGACGCCGCTCGTCGACGTCATGCTGGTGCTCCTCATCATCATGATGCTGGTCGCGCCGATGTTGCAGCAGGGCGTCGCCGTCAAGCTGCCGGTGGCCTCGAACACCGACGAGAAGCCCGACACGCAGGAACAGACGGTCCTCGCCGTCACGGCCGACAAGCGGTTCTTCGTGAACGGCATCCAGGTGCGGGAAGACGACATGCGGCAGCGCGTGACCGAGATGCTCGAGGACAAGAAAGAGAAGATCGTCTTCATCAGGGGTGACGAGGACGCGCCCTATGGGTCCATCATGGCCGCCATGGACAAGCTGCGCGAGGTGGGCATCGAGACCGTCGGGCTGATCACCGAACGCGAGCTCAGGCGCGGACAGGCGGGAGGGCAGTAATGAAGCACGCCCACAAGCATTTCGGCGCCGAAGCGGTGTTCCAAGCAGAGGTCCCGCACGCCAGTTCGGACATGAACGTCACGCCGCTCATCGACGTGCTGCTCGTGCTCCTCATCATCTTCATGGCGGCTCTGCCGCTGACCCAACGGGGCATCGACATCAACCTGCCGGCCGAGACCCGCTCGGCGCAACAGCAGGCGCCCGACACGAGCCAGATCGTCCTCGACTACTCGGCCGACCGCCGCATCTCGATCAACAAGCAGGACGTCTCGCTGCAGGAGCTGGAAACCCGGCTGCGCAACATTTACGAGCAGCGCAAGGACAAGACGATGTTCATCGTGGGCGCGCCGACGTTGCGCTACGGCGACATCGTGCACGTGATCGACGCGGCGAAGGGCGCGGGCGTCGAAAAGGTCGGGATCGTGACCGAGGGCATGCGCCAGGCGGCCGGCGTGCAGCCGATCGGCGGAAGCTAATGAAAGCTGTCAGCTTTCAGCTGTCAGCTCTCAGCTAAGATCCGGCTTACGGGGCACAAAGAAGAGGGCCGCGCACCGAAAATGGTGTGCGGCCATCCGCCTACTGTCCGCTGCCGACGCCGGCGGCCTTCTGCTTCCGCAGCTCCTGCGCCCGGTCGCGGAGCTGATCCGCCTGCTTCAGCAGGTTCTGCTGGACCTTCGGGTCCTTCTCGAGAAGGGCCTGCGAGCGAAGGAGCAGGTTCTTGTAGACCAGCGCCTCCATGTAGTCGGCCTTGATCGAGATCGCCTTGTCGATCGCCTCGATCCCGCGCGACACGAACACTTTCTTCTCGGGCTCTTTCAGCGTGAAGTCGCGGTAGGCCTTGTCCCAGTAGTAGGTCGCGATCGTGTAGAACGCTTCCGGGTTGGTCGGCTCGCGCCGGGAGCGCTCGGTCAGGGCCTCAATCGTCTTGTCGAACTGCCCTTGGCGGTTGTAGAAGCCGGCGAGCTGCATGTAGACACCCGAATCGTTGGGTTTGGCCTCACGGGCCTTCACGAGTTCCTGCTCGGCCTTCTCGTATTCGCCCATGTCCTCGAAGATCCTGGCGAGCGCGAAGTAGTTGGTCGTCTCGTTGGGCTCGAGCTTGATCATCTGCTCGACGACGGGAATCGCCTGGGCCGGGTCGTTCAGCTTGTCGGCCCCGTAGGACGCCACCAGATACTCCAGCGCCAGCCGCTTCATCTTGAGATCCTTGGACCGTTCCGCGGCGACCTTGTATTGCTCCACGGCCTTCTGCAGGTTCTGATCGTTGTCTTTTTCGCCCCGGCGGCTCGGCTTGTACAAGTTGTCGTAGCTGTTGGCCAGGAAGAAATACGCGTCGACCAGGTTCGGATCGTTCGCGATGGCCTCCTCGTATTTTTCGGCCGCCCTCTTGTATTCCTGCTGCGTGTAGAACGCGTTGGCTTCCTTGAAGGCCTTCCGCGCCTTCAACACCCCGAGCTGCGTGCACCCGCTCAACGAGACCGCCAGTGCCGCTACCAGGATCGGCGACGCCGCTTTTGACCACGTACGCATGAGTGCCCCCTATCAGCGCCGCGATCCGCGGTGCTCTAGCCGTGCTTGCACGGCCTGAATATGGACGAATCTGTCGACGTTGCCGCGCAAGCCCGGCTTAGGGCGCGGCCGCGTCCGCGGCCGCGCGGCTAGTAACGAAGCGAAGCTTCGTTACTAAGAGCCGTCAGTATAGTGAACCGTTTTTTTTTAAGTCAAGCCAGGAGCCGGGCGTTCCGGCCCCGGGGCGTTATTGACCCCCCGGTGGGGCGTGGTACCTTAGACACCACCGTTCATGATCCGGTTCGAGGATCTCGTCGAAAAGGTCCGGTCCTATAACCCGGACGCTGATATCGAGCTGCTGAGACGCGCCTACGTCTTCTCGGCGTTCGAGCACAAGGGGCAGGTGCGCCACTCGGGCGAGCCGTATCTGGTGCACCCCCTGGAGGTCGCGGACGTCTTGGCCGAGCTCAAGCTGGACGGGGTCGCCATTGCGGCCGGGCTGCTCCACGACGTGGTCGAAGACACCCTGACCACGATCGACCGGATTCGCGAGCTCTTTGGCGACGAGGTCGCCCACGTTGTGGAGGGCGTGACCAAGATCAGCACGATCCCGTTTTCCACCACCGAAGAGCGTCAGGCCGAGAACTTCCGCAAGATCCTGCTCGCCATGGTGGACGACATCCGGGTCATCATGGTGAAGCTGGCCGATCGCCTGCACAACATGCGCACGCTCCACCACCTGCCGGAGGAGCGGCGTCTGCGGATCGCGCAGGAAACGCTCGACATCTACGCCCCGATCGCCAACCGGCTCGGCATGAGCAAGGTCAAGAACGAGCTCGAGGAGTTGGCATTCAAATACCTCGACCCCGAGGCCTATCAGTCGCTCCGGAACAAGGTCGACCGGAGGCGGCGCGAGGTCGAGGGGGTCATCGACGAGCTGAAGCAGGAGGTGGCCGGCCGCCTCGAAGAGGCGCAGGTCCCGATCGTGCAGATTGACGGCCGGATCAAGCGTCTCTACAGCATCCAGCAGAAACTGAAACGGCAGAACGTCGAATTGGAACAGGTCTACGATTTCGTCGCGCTGCGGATCGTGACCAAATCGGTGCGGGACTGCTACGCCGCGCTGGGCATCATCCATCAGACGTGGTCGCCCGTGCCGGGCCGGATCAAGGACTTCATCGCGATGCCGCGCCCGAACGGCTACCAATCGCTCCACACCTCTGTGATTAGCGAGCGCGGGTTCGGCTTCGAGGTGCAGGTTCGGACCGAGGAGATGCACCGCATGGCAGAGGAGGGGATCGCGGCGCACTGGAAATACAAGGAAGGCCGCGAAGGGGCCCACTCGGACGAGCGCTACTTCCAGTGGATGCGGCAGCTCCTCGAATCGCAGCAGGAGGTCCGCGATCCCCGCGAGTTCCTGCAGAACCTGAAGGTCGACCTCTACCCCGAGGAGGTCTACACCTTCACGCCGAAGGGCGAGGTCAAGGTCCTGCCGCGCGGCGGGACCGTGATCGACTTCGCGTACGCCATTCACACCGACGTGGGTCACCACTGCGTGGGGGCGCGGATCAACGGGAAGATGATGCCGCTGCGCACGCGGCTGAAGAACGGCGACATCGTGGAGATCGTCCGTTCGGCGCGGCACAAGCCGAGCCGGGACTGGCTCAGCTTCGTAGCGACGTCGCGCGCGCGCCAGAAGATCAAACACTTCCTGCACGCCGAAGAGAAGGCGCGCGCGATTGAGCTCGGCCGCAAGCTGCTCGAGAAGGAGGCGCGGCGCTTCGACCTCGCGACCAAGGGGCTGCTGGAAGGCGAGGCGCTGCAGAAGGCGAGCGAAGAGTGCGGCTTCGCGAGACCCGACGAGCTCTTTGCAGGGGTCGGCTACGGCCGGCTCGCCGCACGTCAGGTGCTGGCGAAGCTCGTGCCGTCCGACCAGCTCAAGGAAAAGCCGCAGACCGGCGTGATCTCGGCCGTCCGCCGGGTGTTGGTGGGCACCGACAACATCAAGGTGCGGGGCGCCGACGATTTGCTGGTCTACCGGGCGCGCTGCTGCAACCCGATCCGGGGCGAGAAGATCGTCGGCTACATCACGCGCGGCAAAGGGGTCTCGGTCCACTCCGTCGAGTGTCCGAACGTCACGAATCTCCTGTACGACCCCGAACGGCGCATCGACGTCGACTGGGACAAGGGTACCGAACCGGGGCGCTACACCGTGCGGCTGACGATGCAGGTCGAGGATCGGAAGGGGATCCTAGCTGACGTCAGCACAAAAATCGCGGGCATCAACACCAACATCAAGAACGTCGAGGCCAGCAGCTAGCGGCGAAAGCCGCCGGGATTCGGGATTCGGGGCTCGGGACTCGAAAGACAACCCACGAATCCCGAACCCCTAGTCCCGAATCCCGTCTGCGTCAGTTCACAACCGCAATGACGTCGATTTCGACGCGCGCGTCTTTCGGGAGGCGCGCCGCCTGCACGGTGGAGCGCGCAGGCGCCTGGCTAGGAAAGTAGGTCGCGTATACCTGGTTCATGGCCGCGAAGTCGTTCATGTCCACGAGGAACACGGTGGTGCGGACGACGTTCTCGTAGGAGGCGCCGACCGCTTTCAGAATGGCGCCGACGTTGTCGAGCACGCGCCGCGTCTGCGCGCCCACGTCGCCGTCGACCATCGAACCAGTCGCCGGATCGAGCGGAATCTGCCCGGAGACGAAGAGAAAGCTCCCCGCCCGGATCGCCTGAGAGTACGGGCCAATCGCCTGCGGCGCGCCGGTCGTCGAGACAGCTTCGCGCATAACAGAAGTGCTCAGTTATCAGTTCTCAGTTTTCAGTCCTCGTTCCAGCCGGCTCTTGGGTGCGTTTGAACTGAGAACTGACAACTGAAAACTGATGACTGTTCTACGCAGCCTTCGTCACTTTCCCGGACCTGAGGCAGCGCGTGCAGACGCGCAGCCGCCTGTGGCCGCCGTTCACGATCGCCCGGACCGTCTGAAGATTCGGCTCGAACCGGCGGGCCGACACGTTGTGCGCGTGGCTCACCTTGCGCCCGACCACCGGACCCTTTCCGCAAATCTCACACCGCCTGGCCATGCTGGTCTCCCTCAAAAAGCTTTCAGCTGTCAGCTCTCAGCTATCAGCGAAGACTCCCGGCCGTGTGTGTCGTTTCGGCGGAACGGCTTGGCTGGACGCGAGAGCGCGAGCTGATGGCTGACAGCTGAGAGCTACGATGTGACAAACAATTCTAACACGCTCTATTTGGGATCCAGTTTTCGTCCCGCGTTGAGGTTGTCGAAGTTCAGCAGCGCGTTGAACACCATGAAGTAGCTGCCGATCGTCTCGCCCCGGTAGATCGGATTGTTCGCGAAGAGAACGACGTGGCCTTTGTCCACCGGCACATCAACGAGGGCCGCGCGCTGCGCAATTTCGCCGCCGCCCTCGAGGAGCCCCGAGACGAGCAGCTCGTTCTGGTCGCTGAATCGCAGCGCGACCCGCGGACGGAACTCCGGCGGCGTAATGTTCAACGGCACTCGAAGCTGCTCTTCGGTCGGCAACGCGTATTGCCAGGGTCGCGTGGTCGGCGGCGTCGGCCGTTCGAATCTCGGATCGAGCGCCGGCCGCCCCTGCGGCGTATCCACATCGTCCGGCGTCCCGCGCCCGGTCGGACGCGCGCCGGGGCCGCCCCCGCGACCGCCGCCGCCGCCCCCACCGCCGCCCCCGCCGCCACGACCGCCGACGCTGGCGCTGACGCTGAAGTTCTCGCCCCGGCTGCTGTAGATCGCGAGATTATCGGGGATGCCGTATACGAGCGGGCTCGTGTCGTCCACGACTCTGGCCCGCAGGAGCGTTCCCACGACGCGCGACGAGGTGGGCCGGTTGAAGCTGACGCCGTGGCCAAGCCCGTACTGCACCGCGAAATCGGCGCTCGTCGTCGCGCCGATGTAGACGCCCCCCCTCCGGACGAAGTCCTGCAGGTGTTCGATCCCCTGCCATCCCAGGCCGGGGCGGATGTCATCGGTCTCGGCGAACTTGCCCAGATTGGGCGTCTCGGGCGTGTTCTTCCACGGCATCGGGTTGCGCCACATCGGCATCCCCTCGACGACGGTCTGCCCACCGCCGGGGCCGAAGATGATCACGTCGAACTTCGCGTTGAGGTTCGAATCTTTCGCCACGTCCTGCACGCTGATGTAGGTGAACGGGACGCCGTTGAGGTCGAATGCCTGACGCCACCAGCCTTCGGTCTGCGTGCTGCTCCAGGTGTGCATCAGCCCGACGCGCGGCGCGCGCGCCGCGTGGGTCTTGACGGTCGGGGCGGCGGCGAGCGGATACGCCTTCAACCCGAGATCGGTGACGGCTCTCTGGAAATCGGCGGCCGTGACGTCGTGAACGATGAACGACCCGCGGTTGAATTTCGTCCCGTTCGCCTCGAACGGCTCTTCGGCCACCTGGAAGTCCGCGTCCTTGAACTTGTAGCGCAATGTGATGAGCGCATTGTCGGCGTTATGGTTGATGGCAAAGGTCGGGCCCGCGCCGTTCGAGGTGACGGAACCCTGGATGCCGCCTGGCGCCCTGACCTCGCCCTTGACCGGCTGCATCGGGGCGTCGAGGACTTTCGTGTCCATCACGCGGATGGCCTGCACGCCGAATCCTTCGGGGAACGTCCAGCCGGTGTCGTCGTACGGAGTCCGCTGCGGATCGTTCGGCGCCCAGTACTGGTAGTCGAGGAGCGCGTCGGCGATGCGCGAGTACGGCTGATCCATCCGCACGATGTAGCTGCCCGCGGGAAACTCGCGGGCCTCGGTCTGTGGCGGCCGTGGCGGCTGCGGCTCCTCCTCACCGGCGCCGCCCTGGCGGCCCGCGGCTGCGTTCTCGGTCCCGCCTCCTGCCCCGCGCCCCCCCCGGCCACTGTCACCACCTGCGGGTCGCTTCACCGGCACCTGCACGGTAAAGGCCGCCTCCGCCCGGGAGATCTCGACGGCCTGTTTCTGAAGCACGCGCAGGAGCTCGGCCTGCGCGCCCGGCCGCGGATCGCTCGCGGGCAGGACGTACGCAGCGGGGCCCTCTGTCCTGGCCTTCAGGATCGACCGCTTGCTCTTCTCGTAGAAGTTGCGGAGAAAGTAGAGCCGGTTGTTCGCGATGTAGTTCAGCGAGACGAGCAGCCCCGTCTGTTCGTAGTTGTTGTTGTTCCTGAGCGACCACTTGACCCGTGGTAGCGGGGGATTCTGGCGGTACCACGTGCGGGAGGTCTGCTCCGGCGTCAGCGTGCGCTCTTCGGTGTCGGCGCTGCCGCTGTTGCCGAACGTTTCGTACAACCGGCTGATGCCGTTGTGAGTCGCCGCCATGAACATGAGGTAGCCCGGGGACCACGTGTCGAACGTGCCGAACGCGAAGACGCCCGGCATCCCCATCCGCGTCATCTCGTTGACGTTGTGCCAGCCGATCAATTGCCACTCGTTCGCGAGCAGCGGGTCGATCCAGGCGTTGTACGGTCCGTCGCCGATCGTGTTGTCGTACATGTAAGGGACCGACTCGTGCAGGTCGTGCAGGATCTGCGCCTTCCAGTCGAGATAGGTGTTCAGCACATTCTGCGACAGCTTGAGCGTGAGCGCCATGGCGTCGCGGTTGTTGTCGTGCGCGACGTAATGGCCCCAGTAGATGGCGCCGGGCGCCGTCTGGCCCGGGTGTGCCCTCCGCCACTTGTAGAGGTCGACCACACGGTCCCGTCCGTCGACTTCGACGATCGGCGTGATGAGCGTGATGACGTGCTCGCGGATGTGGCGGACGTACGGGCTGTCGTCGACCGCAAGCCGGTACGCCAGCTCCATCAACGCCGTCGGCGCGCCGGCCTCCGTCGAGTGGATCGTCCCGGTGATGTAGTAGACGGGCGCCGCGCGGCGCGCGATCCCCTCCGCCAGCGCATCGTCCATGTTGATCGTGCGAGGGTCGGCGAGCTTCGCCAGGTCGGCCTTGTTGGCGTCGAGACGGACCATGAGGGCTTCGGACGCGACGGCGACCGCGACCATTTCACGGCCTTCCTCGGTCGTGCCGATGCTGAAGACCTTCACGCGGGGCGTCGACCTCGCAAGCAGCCGCATGTACTCGTACACCTCGGTCGAGTACGGCAGCTTGCCCGGCGCGCCAGCGACGTCGCCGAGTGTGGCCTTGGGCGTCGGGACGGTCTTCGACGCGGGGAGGTAGTCGACCAGCGGCGACAGGAAGAACGGCTCGGTCGTGTACTCCTTGATCTTTCTGGTGTACTCCTCGTCCACGGGCTGGCCCGGATGGCGGCCGGGCCGCGCCGTTGAGGGATCGACGACCGCAGGCTTTTGGTTCTTCTCGGGCGGCGCCTGCTCGGCGAACACGAAGATCGTCGGCGTCGCGGCGAGCGCAAGGCCAAGCAGGAGCCGCTTGACGCACGTCTGACGGTTCATCGGGGACATGGTGAAATCCTGCATGTGAGAATCTGGTGATTTGAAGATTGGAAGATTTGGTAATTGATTGTCGGATTTGGCCAATCGAGTCATCGACAATTGATTGCCAATTGTTTACCAGATCGAACAATTGAACAATCAATTACCAGATTTCCAATTACCAGATTCTCAATTCAGCAACTCAGGATCCCGGGACGATGAGGCGCGGTTCGTCGCGCCGTTCGGCCACCGGCGCGTCGGTCCCGGGCTGCTCCTGGCGCAGCATGCGGCCGACCAGATCCAGGAACGCGGTCTTTCCTTCACCCAGCGTCGTCCGGACCTCGCGCGCCGCCCGTTCGAGCCGTCGCAGCACCACCGCGAGATCCCGTTCGACCGAGCTCGGCGCGTCCTTCAGCAGCTCCGCGGCCTGCTCGGTCACAGCCGTTCCGAACCGCTGTGCCGGGAGCGTCGGCGCGCGATGTTCGTAGATGAGGCCGCGCGATGCCGTCTCGTAGGTGGCAGCCAGGGCCGCAGCGCCCTCCGCGATATCATCGTCGGTAACCGCGACGAGATCGGTCCCGCGTTGTCGCGCGACGATCGGGAGCAGGAACAGGAACAGGTGGTATTGCGTTTGGCTCAGGCCCTGAAGGAGTGGCATGAGGACCGAGCCGTCACGTTCACGCTGTCGCTTCACGACTGCGGCGGGATGCGCTTTCGCGCTCGCGAGATAGATGCAGTCGGCTGGGCAAGCGATTTCCTTCAAACGCTTCGTTCCGCAGCACACCGAACAGATCTGCCGGCCGAGTGCGGGACAAAGCCGCCGCGCCTTGCGCGTCCGACACAGGGGACAGAGCACGCTCGCAGCTTCGCATACCGGTTCTCACGCGTCAAATCCCGACCGAGCTTCAGTTCGTGTTGCCTGCGTTCTCCCGCCCCCCTATAATTGACGCCAAATCGCTAGACATTTCAACGGAACGGGACTTGCACATGTCTGCAGTGGCGGCCTGCCGATCGGGCGGGGTTGCAGACGCTGTAGACCGCGACCGATCTTTCCCCGCGTGCGCGCTGCAGAGGGAGCCGCAGGTGAATCGCATGACGAATCCTCTGATCCGTCAGTCCGCGATGGAGTACTTCAAGGAGCTGGTCGAGGGCGCCGTCGAGCATCAACACGTCGAATCCGAGGAGCTGACCCGCTTCTATGTCGTGAATCTTCTGGCGGGGTTCGTTCAGCTCGATGACAGCAAGACCGCGCTCGACGACGAGCCGCTCGCGTTGCGGCTCGGCCGCGCGCTGCAAAGTGGAGGCGCCAGTCAGCGAGCCGGCCTGCGTCAGGTCGGCGACGCGTCGCTCTTCGTGTCTGGTTTTTTCTCCGATAGCCTCAAACGCAAGCTCGTTGATCTGGACTACTACATCGCGGTGGGCGGCTACGCGTACGAAGAGCTCAGTCGACAGGAATCCCTGCGCGTGAGCAGGATCTTCGCCGAGCTCGCCGAGAAGTTCACGGCGTTCGTCGACGTCCTGAACGAAGTGAGCGAGCGTAGCGGAATCTCGTCGAACCACGACCTCCTGCGGCTCTACGAGAAATGGATCCGAACGGGCAGCCGGCGCGACGGCGATCTCCTCGTCGAGCGCGGCATCGTGCCGAATGCGTCCATCACACAGCGGTTCCTGCAATGACCGCCCCCCGGCCGACCATCGAGGAGCTTCGCGACGAAGCCCTCCGCGCGCGCCGCGTTCGGTTCATCGTCGATTTCACGTCCAGTGTGATCATGCAGCATCAGCCGCGCCGGGCCGAGGCAGAAGAGCTGGTCGAGGCGGCCAGGGACAACATCCTGCGCCTCTTCCCAGGCCGGGAGCAGACCTACGATCTGATCTACGCGCCTCGGTTCCGCCGCCTGCTCGAGGAGTTCAGCCGGTCCGACGACCGACCCGACCCCCGAGCCGATGCGTTCTCCGTCGAGCTGCAGCGCAGCGCGGTGGTGCCGTTCCGCTCGCGCCCCCAGGGGTAGGGAATTGCGGATTGCGGATTGGTGATTGCGGATTGAGGAGAGGCGACTCAAGGGCAACTTGAGGACTTCATCCAGAATTCCGTCCGTTCGGCCTTCATTCGACGGTTTCTCGTCAATCCGCCAATCCACAATCAATCCGCAATCCGCAATCGCCAATCGCCGATTCTCCGCTGTCTCCGCCGAGCGACACTGCGGCGTATCGCCTCCACACACTGCCGCCGTCGAACCGAATCGGGCGATCGGGCGTCTAAAAGAGCGACAACGGGTTCAGCGCCCGGGCCGGATGGGGAATCAGAAATGTAACTGTTTGACCATGAATCAGATGTGCTGTTTCTGACGGAACACGGCCGGACACGGTCTCCGCACGAACGCCCACAGCGCGCGCCTCGGTAGCACGACCGCCCGATCCTCCAGCACGGGTTCCGTCACAGGTCGTCGGATCGACACTGGCAGTTCTTTTGCATGCCGTACTGTGCTATACTGGTTTGATTCAGTTGCCAGGTCAGAGCGGAAGGGAGCGGCTGGCATCATGAAAGCGACGACAACGCCGAAAACAGAAAAGCCCGACAAGGCCGAAGCGCCCCCGAGGGGAGCGCTCATGAATCAATCGCGCCACGACGACCTGAAGCGCATTCTGGAGGAGCGCAAGCGCGAGATGCTGAGCGAAGTTCAGGAGAAGATCCGGGACGTCCGTACGGAGAGCTCCACAGCCAAGGCCAACGATGTCCTGGATGCAGGCGAAAGCTCGGAAGCCGATATCCAGGAAGACATCGAGTTCGCGTTGATCCAGATGAAGGCTGAGACCCTCAACAAGATCAACGAGGCCCTGACCCGGCTCGAGGAGGGCACCTACGGCTACTGCTTCGAATGCGGCGCGGAGATCTCCGAGCGGCGCCTGCGGGCGCTGCCGTTCGCGGTTCGGTGCAAGGACTGCGAGGAAGCCCGGGAAATGGCGGCCGAACGCGCACGTCTGCACTCGCAGCGTCACCCTTCGAGCTCGTTGTTCTTCGATTTTTCCAGATAAATCTCGGCCGGCACGAACGGCTCCGGCGCTGCAGCGCCGGGGCCGCGCGTCCGCCGGCATTAACCGGACCACAATCTGTGTGGCAGGCTCATGCCCCGAACCCCAGTGGGTTGCGGTAGAATTCCCGCGTCATGACCGATCAAGGACCGTTGCCGGTCGAAGAGGTGACTGACGGCGACCGGGTGCTCGCGATCCCAGGGGAGCTACCCGTCCTGCCGCTACGGGACACTGTCCTGTTTCCGAACTCGTTCATGCCGCTGGCGGTCGCCCGCGAGAGCTCGGTCCGCCTGATCGACGATGCGATTGGTGGCGGCAAGCTGATAGGGGTCTTTACCCAGCGGGATGCGGCGGTCGAGGAGCCCGGGCAGTCCGACCTGTACGAAATCGGGACGGTCACCCAGATCCACAAGATGTTCAAGCTGCCGGATGGCAGCCTTCGACTGATTGTCCAGGGACTGGCGCGCATCTATCTGGAGAAGGTGCTGGCGGTCAGCCCTTACGTCCGGGCCAGGGTCACCCCCGCGCTCGAGACAATCCGCGAGGAAGATCGACTCGAGATCGACGCGCTGCAGCGAAACATCAAGACCAACTTCCAGCAGGTGGTGTCGCTGTCGCCGCTCCTGTCGGACGATCTGCAGACACTGGCCGGCAACATCACCGACCCCGGGAAGCTCGCCGACTTCATCGCCTCGTCGCTCAGCACGATCTCGACGGCGACGAAGCAGGAAGTCCTGGCGACGCTGGACGTGCGGGCCCGGATGCACAGCCTCAACCGCATCCTGATCAAGGAGCTCGAAGTCCTCGAGCTGGGCTCGAAGATCCAGTCGCAGGTGCAGTCCGAGGTCGGGAAGAACCAGCGCGAGTACTTCCTGCGCGAACAGATGAAGGCGATTCAGCGCGAGCTGGGCGAAGGCGACGAGCAGACGAAAGAGGTCGAGGAGTTGCGCGAAAAGATCGAGACGGCCGGCATGCCCGAGCAGGTCAAGAAGGAAGCGAATCGCGAGCTGGATCGCCTCTCGAAGATGCCCGTCGCCGCCGCCGAGTACACGGTCTCGCGGACCTATCTCGACTGGATCGTGTCGCTGCCGTGGGCGAAGCGGACCAAGGAAGTGATCGACCTCAAGCGCACCTTGGACGTGCTCGACGCCGATCACTCGGATCTGGAAAAGGCGAAGGACCGCATCCTCGAGTACCTGGCGGTCCGGAAGCTGAATCCGACGGTTCAGGGACCGATCCTCTGCTTCCTGGGCCCGCCGGGTGTCGGCAAGACCTCGCTCGCCAAGTCGATTGCCGCGTCGCTCGATCGGAAGTTCGTGCGAGTGTCGCTCGGCGGGATGCGGGACGAGGCCGAGATCCGCGGCCATCGCCGCACCTACATCGGCGCACTGCCAGGACAGATCATTCAGGGCCTGCGGCGGGCGGAATCGAAGAACCCGGTCTTCATCCTCGACGAAATCGACAAGCTCGGGGCCGACTTCCGCGGCGACCCGGCATCGGCCCTGCTCGAAGTCCTCGATCCGGAGCAGAACAACTCGTTCCGCGATCACTACCTCGACGTGCCGTTCGATCTATCGGAGGTCCTGTTCATCACGACCGCGAACGTCCTCGATCCCGTTCCCCCCGCTCTGCGGGATCGGATGGAGGTCCTGGAGCTTCCCGGCTACACCGAGGAAGAGAAGCTCAAGATCGCGGGCGAGCACCTCGTTGCGAAACAGGTGAAGAACCACGGCCTGACCGACGAGTTCATCGGTTTTACAGAGGAGGCGCTCCGCGCCGTCATTCGCGGCTACACCCGCGAGGCCGGGGTTCGGAATCTCGAGCGCGAGATCGCCGCCCTCTGCCGCAAGGCGGCCCGTCGTCGCGCCGAGGGCAGGGACGAGGCCGTCGACGTCACGGCGGACGTCGTCATCGAGATGCTGGGCGCGCCGAAGTTCCTGGATGAGGAAATCGAGGAACGGACGAAGAACCCCGGGGTGGCGATCGGCCTGGCTTGGACCCCGGCTGGCGGCGAGGTGCTGTTCGTCGAGGCCTCACGCATGCCGGGCGGCGGCACCTTGACGCTGACGGGTCATCTCGGCGACGTCATGAAGGAGTCGGCGCGGGCGGCGCTCTCCTGGTTCCGCGCGAACGGGTCGCGCTACGGCATCGAAGAAGATTTCTTCAAGTCGGCCGAGATTCACCTGCACGTGCCGTCGGGGGCGATCCCCAAGGACGGGCCGTCGGCCGGCGTGACGATGGTCTCGGCCCTCGCCTCGGAGCTGACCGGGCGGCCGGTCCGCGGCGACGTGGCGATGACGGGCGAGATAACGCTGTCGGGCCGCGTCCTGCCGGTCGGCGGCATCAAGGAGAAGGTCCTCGCGGCGCGGCGCGTCGGGATTCGCGAGGTCATCCTGCCCCGGCAGAACGAGAAGAACATCAAGGAAGATCTCAGCGAAGAGCTGCGTCGCGACCTCACGATTCATCTCGTCACGGCCATCGACGAAGTCCTGCTGCTCGCGCTTCAGCCGCCCATGCAGGCCACCGCTGAAATCGCCGAACCCGTCGCCGGCACGGTGCAATAAACAGCTGAGAGCCTCTCAGATCAGCCAGAGCCCCACCGCCGTCTTCATGTCCTGAATCTCGCCGCGCTGGAGCATTGCGCGCACTTCGCGAACCGAAAACACCCGCACCGTCAACGCCTCGTCCTCGTCCTTGACGTCCCGAAAACCCGAGCCGACGGCATCCTCGAGCTCGGAGAGGCGAAAAAACATCATCAGCTCGTCGCAATAACCAGGGGTTGGATAGAAGGTGGCCACACGCTCCACGCGTCCGGGGTGGAAGCCGGTCTCTTCCCTGCACTCGCGCGCGGCCGCGTGCTCGGGCGCTTCGTCCGGGTCGAGGCTCCCGGCCGGTAACTCCCAGATCCATCGATCAATCGGGTAGCGATATTGGCGGACCATGACGACGCGGTCGGCGTCCTTCATCGGCAACAGCACGACCGAGCGCGGGTGGCGCACGACGTCCTGGTCGACCTCCCGCCCATGCGGCATGAGGACGCGATCGACCACCACGTCGAAGACGCGACCGCGGTAGACGGTTCTGGTGGACTTCAGGATGCCGAGGGTGTCAGGCATAAAGAATTGCGGATTGCGGATTGCGGATTTGGGATTGGGGATTGACGATTGATTGACGATGGTCGATTGTGGATTGTCGAGTCAAGGACG
>JACOUA010000450.1 GCA_016178075.1 Acidobacteriota bacterium | reverse complement strand
TCACCGCGCAGAGCCCCCGGCAGCGACGCTCGAACAGCGCGGATGTGGCGGGAGACGAGCGATGCAAGGGTCATGCGGTCTCGTGTCGGGAAGGGAGTTCGATCCTACGAATCTTTCGGCCCGTGACAAGTAAATTCGATGTCACGCACCAGCTTGGGCGGATGAAGCTTTTGGGCGAAAGACATATGATGTCCGGAGCTTCGCGCCTCGCCAGCCATGCGGCTCGCCGCCATCGACATCGGCACCAACTCCCTGCACATGATCGTCGTGCAGGTCCGGCCCGACCTCTCGTTCGAAGTCGTCGATCGAGAAAAGGACATGGTACGCATCCAGACCTATGCTGAACAACCTGACCACGCCGCACACCTACCGGGGCAAGCTCCTCGTCGTCGAAGGCATCGACGGATCGGGGAAGACCACGCAACTGGCGCTCTTGGCGAAGTGGCTCTCCGCCGCCGGCCATCGCGTGTTCCTCACCGACTGGAACTCGTCCGACCTGGCCAAGGCGGCCACGAAGGCCGGCAAGAAGAAGAACGCGCTGACGCCCACGACCTTCAGCCTGCTGCACGCGACCGACTTCGCTGACCGGCTGCTCTACCGCATCATTCCGCCGCTCAAGGCAGGCATGATCGTCTTGGCCGATCGCTACGCGTACACGGCGTTCGCGCGCGATGTCGCCAGAGGCGTCGATCGACAGTGGGTGCGCGACTTGTACGGATTCGCCGTCAAGCCCGATCTGTGTCTGTACTTCCGTGTGCCGATCGAGGTCTCGCTCGAGCGGCTCCTGGCGCGGCGGATCAAGCTGAAGTTCTACGAGGCGGGCATGGACATGGGCTGGAGCACGAACGTGGTCGAGAGCTTCCGGATCTTTCAGAGTAAGGTCCTGGACGAGTACGATCACATCACCAACGAGTTCGAGATGGAGGTCATCGACGCCAAAGCGAGCATCTCGCAGCAGCAGCGGCTGGTCCGCGACCTCGCCTCACGCCGCCTCGAAGAGCGCGTGCCGGTGGAGACCGTGACATGACGCCCGACCCCTCACCGCCCGCGGGATCCGGCGACGGCGCGGCGCCCGGTGCCTATTACGGGCGGGGCCTCCCGTACCTCCCGGTCGACACGGCCCCCGGCAAGATCATCGCGATTGAAGGCACGGACGGCGTCGGGCGCTCCACGCAGATTCGACTGCTCCGCGAATGGCTGGAGGTGCAGGGTTACGGGGTCGTCGAAACGGGCTGGACGCGCTCGCCGCTGATGAAGCCGACGATCGAGCTGGCCAAAGCCAGCAACACGCTCAACAAGCTCACCTTCGTGCTGCTCTACGCGACCGATTTCGCCGACCGGCTGGAAAAGGAAATCGTCCCGGCCCTCAAAGCCGGGTTCATCGTCCTGGCCGATCGGTACATCTTCACGGCCCTGGCGCGCGGGGCGCTGCGGGGGATCGACAAGAACTGGCTCCGGAACCTGTACGGATTCGCGATCGTGCCCCACCTCGTGTTCTACCTGAAGGTCGACGTTGATACGCTCATCCGGCGCGTGCTCGAATCGAGCGGCATGGACTATTGGGAATCGGGCATGGACCTGAAGCTGGGCGACGACATCTACGACAGCTTCCGGACTTACCAGAACAAGCTGCTCCGCGAGTACACGGGCCTCGCCGAGGAATTCGGCTTCCGGGTCGTCGATGCGCGTCAGCCCATCGAGCTCATTCAGAATCAGCTTCGGCAACAGATTGGCGCGTTCCTCAAATAGGCTCAAGGCTCATGGCTTAGGCAAGCGCTTCCTGAGCCCTGAGCCGGGTACAATGCAGTGGAATGCCGCCCTGCGTGTACTGCCACACGCGCCCGGTCGATCCGGCGTGGCGGCCGTTCTGCAGCGAGCGCTGCCAGCTGCTCGACCTGGCCAACTGGGTGGACGGCCGCTACAGTGTGCCGTCCGAGGAGCCGGAGCCCGCGGAGACAGACAACCCCTCGCCAGCCGGACAGGCCCCGCGCACAGGGCCACCGAAGGGCGACACCACCGAGCCATAGCCCGACAGCTCGATTCCCGTACGCATCCATGCCTGACACGCTGACGATCACCGACAACCGGACGGGACAGCAGTACGAGGTGCCGATTCACGACGGTACGATTCGGGCGATGGACCTGCGGGCCATCAAGGCCGGCCCGGACGACTTCGGCCTGATGACGTACGACCCGGCGCTGCTCAACACCGCCGCGTGCCGCAGCCGCATCACGTACATCGATGGCGAGAAGGGCGTCCTGCTCTATCGCGGCTACCCGATCGAGGAGCTGGCCGAGCAGAGCGATTATCTCGAGACCGCGTATCTGATCCTCTTCGGCGAGCTGCCGACGACGGCGCAGCTGCAGCAGTGGAAGCACGAGATCACGCTCCACACGATGCTGCACGAAAACTTCAAGAAGTTCATGGATGGCTTCCAGTACGACGCCCACCCGATGGGCATCGTGGTCAGCACCGTGGGGGCCATGTCCACCTTCTACAACGACGCCAAGCAGATCTTCGATCCCGCGATCCGGCGGCGGCAGGTTCACCGGTTGATTGCGAAGGTGCCGAGCATCGCCGCCTACGCGTACCGGCACAGCATCGGCCGGCCGTATGTCTATCCCGACAACGACCTGAGCTTCACCGGTAACTTCCTGAACATGCTGTTCAAGATGACCGAGCTGAAGTACCAGCCGAACCCGGTGCTGGAGCGGGCGCTCGACGTGCTCTTCATCCTGCACGCGGATCACGAACAGAACTGCAGCACGTCCACGATGCGCAACGTCGGCAGCTCGCACGCCGATCCGTATTCCGGCCTGGCGGCTGCGGCGGCGGCGCTCTACGGCCCGCTCCACGGCGGCGCCAACGAGATGGTCCTTCGGATGCTGCACGAGGTCGGGTCGGTGCAGAACGTCCCGGCGTTCATCAAGAAGGTCAAGGCCGGCGAGGGACGCCTGATGGGATTCGGCCACCGCGTCTACAAGTCGTACGACCCCCGCGCCAAGATCATCAAGCGGATGGCCGACATGGTCTTCACCGTGACGGGGAAGAACCCGCTCCTGCAGATCGCCCTCGAGCTTGAACGAATCGCGCTCGAGGACGAATACTTCGTGAGCAGGAAGCTGTATCCCAACGTCGACTTCTATTCGGGCCTCATTTACCAGGCCATGGGCTTTCCCACCGAGATGTTCCCCGTCTTGTTCGGGATCGCCCGGACCTCAGGCTGGATCGCGCAGTGGGAGGAGATGCTGCTCGATCCGGACCAGAAGATTGCGCGGCCCCGGCAGATTTACGTCGGACACGGCGTTCGCGAGTACATGCCGATCGCGAACCGAAAGGAAGCACATTGAGGGGACTTCTGACCGTCCTGGCGGCGACCTCGGCGCTCGCGTGTCTCACGGCGCAGACCAAGGCACCGGGTTTCGACGGCGGCCGCGCCTACGAGCACATCCGGCGGCTGGTGGCGTTGGGTCCACGGCCGGCCGGCTCGGCGGCGATCGCCGAGTCCCGCAAGTACCTCGCCGGCGAGCTGCAACGGATCGGGTTGAAAGCCGAAGAGCAGCCGTTCGACGTCGTGACGCCGATCGGGCCGCGGTCGATGGTCAACGTCATCGCGCGGATTCGCGGCGCCCGACCCGAGCGGATCATCCTGGCCGGCCACTACGACACCAAGCTCTACCGCGAATTCAGCTTCGTGGGCGCCAACGACGGCGGATCCAGCGCCGCGTTTCTCCTCGAGATGGCCCGGGTCCTGAAGGACCGCCAGAACCCGCTCACGATCGAGCTTCTGTGGCTCGACGGCGAGGAAGCGACGCTGCCGGACTGGGGAGGGACCGATCACACCTACGGCAGCCAGCACTATGTCGAGGCGGCCGCAAAAAACAAATCGCTCGCCTCGATCAAAGCGTTGATTCTCGTCGACATGATTGGCGACCGCCAGCTCGCGATGAAGCGCGAGCTGCACTCGACGCGCTGGCTGACCGACGCGCTCTGGTCGTCGGCCAAGCAGCGTCCAGGCCGTCGATCTCATCGATCTCGACTACCCGGCCTGGCACACGGCTCAGGACACACTGGATCAGGTGAGCGCCCGCAGCCTGGAAGTCGTCGGCCAGGTCATGCTGCACGCGCTGCCGAAGATCGAGGAAAAGCTGATCACGGGCAAGTAACCGCGATGAGACAGTCTGGCTTTGGGCTTTGGGGAGAGCCGATTGTCACATCAAGGGTCCCTTCTGATTCACACCGTTTTCGTCACCGGCGGCACCGGATACATGGGCGGCCGGCTCATCACGGCGCTCGTCGGCCGCGGCCACGACGTCCACGCGCTCGTGCGCCGTGGATCAGAACGAAAGCTGCCAGCCGCGGATCGTGGCCTAACCCTGATCGAAGGCAACGCGCTCGACGCGTCCACGTATCTCTCCCGCGTGCCCCGCGGGTCGACGTTCGTCCACCTGGTCGGCGTCGCGCACCCGAGCCCGGCGAAAGCCGCGCAGTTCGCGCAAATCGATCTTGTCGGCATTCGCGAAGCCGTGCGCGCGGCGACGACCGCAGGTGTCGGTCACTTCGTCTACGTCAGCGTCGCGCAGCCTGCGCCGATCATGCAGGCGTATATCGCAGTGAAAGCGAAAGGCGAGGCGCTCGTTCACGCGAGCGGCATCCCGGCGACGATTCTCCGGCCGTGGTACGTCCTCGGCCCCGGCCATCGCTGGCCGTACGTCCTCATCCCGATCTACTGGATCCTCGAGCAGGTGCCTTCGACGCGCGAAAGTGCGCGGCGGCTCGGGCTCGTGACGCTCGCGCAGATGGTCGCCGCGCTGGTGCATGCTGCGGAACACCCGCCGGCTGGCGTGCGCATCGTCACGGTCAGCCAGATTCGCGGTGCGACGCTGGATTCCCCGACGACATGAGCCGCGCCAGCGGGGGAGCGTGGAGCCCATCTTGACGAGCCGCCCCTCGACGAGCTCGTGCTTGTACTCGTCTGCCGACCGGCGCCGACTGACGCGAGGGATCGCAATGAGTCTCGGGCCTCTTCACCGGGACGAAGGTGCCGGACCCATACTCGGCATCGAGCAGCGGCCGCTCGTCACACCGCGCGCCGCGCGACCGTGAACAGTACTTCAGGCCGGTACACCAGATCCCCGCTCGAAAGCCTGGCAAGACGTGTCCTGACTCGCGACTCGCAGCGCAGTCTTTCCGCCGGCGAGAGAGCGCTCAGCCGCCGTGCGGGCATGCCGCAACCGGTCTGGACGGCCAGCAAATCATCGAGGGTCCACTGATGGCTGACGGTCACGGCCCATATCCTGACGGCGCTGAGCCCGCTCGCGTGCAACAGGCGATCGACCTTGTCGATCGTGTCCATCTGGGTCTGCTGCATCACGCTGCGATCACGCGGGTCCGGCGCCGCCCCGTCCCGGTCGAGCTCCTCGGTCCAGACGGACAATCCGGGAAGGCCTGGATCCTGGCCCCACGTCACCAGCCCAACCCTGCCGCCCGGCCGCAGCACACGAGCGACCTCGGCGAGCGCCTGCGGCGGCAGCGGTACGTGAAACAACACGAACACCAGCACCGCGACATCGACGACCGAGGACCGGACCGGAAGCTGTTGGGCATCCGAAACGGCCAAGAACGCCGCGCCCGATCCGCGTGCAGCCCCTAGCATCCCGATCGCTCGGTCCAGGCCGACGATCGTGGCCTGTGGCGCTTCCACCCGAAGATCTCCCAGCAGCGAACCCGTGCCGGTTCCGATGTCCAGCACCGTACCGGCTGTTCGAAGAGGCAACGCGTGAAGAAGCGGCAGCGCCATCGGCCGAATCACGGGCGCCCACCGTCGTGCATAGGCGTCCGCCTTTCCGGAGTACTCCGCCGCAAGGAGTTGTGACGGATCCATGAGCCGGCACGATCCCGTGGAGGTTAGGGCCCGGGCCCTTACGCGGGCTTCTGCGCGTCCAGCACGTCCAGAATCTCTTCCTTCGTGAGCACCGTCGTCGAGGCCTTGGCGACCTCGTGGACGCGCTCGATGTTCGGCTCGGTGGCGGGAAACCCGTGGTGCTCGAGCCAGAAGACGACGTTCGAGCGCCCGGACATGGGACCGACCTCGATCTCCTGCTCCCGTCCGACCAGGTGCGCCGGGACGCCCGAATACACGGTGTCGGCGATGCCGGGCTCGCCCTTCTTGATGGCCTTGATGACGGCCGACGCGTGGACGCCGGTCGCGGTCCTGAACGCGTCGCGGCCGAAGACCGGATAATTCGCCGGCACCGGCACGCCGCAGATCTCCGACGTCATCGCCACGTAATCTTTGAGATGCGACAGATCCTGATGCAGGTATCCCATCAGGACCATGTTCACCAGTAGCAGATCCATCGGCGTGTTTCCGACGCGTTCGCCGATGCCGAGCGCGGCGCCGTGGATCCGGGTCGCCCCGGCTTCGACGGCCGCGATGCTGTTGGCGATGTCGAACCCGCGATCGCGGTGGCCGTGCCAGTCAATCCCGACAGCCGCCCCCATTTGCCTGATCAGCCGCAGCGCGAACCCGACCACGGCGGCGGCGCCAGCCGGCGACGCGTGTCCGACCGTGTCGGCGATGCAGATGCGCGACGCGCCGGCGCGGATCGCGGTCTTGTACAGCCGACTGAGGGTCTCCGGATCCGCCCTCGTACTGTCTTCGGTCACGTACATGACCGGCAGCCCCTCGCGCACGCCCAGACGCACGGCGTCCTCGGTGTGACGCTCCAGATAATCGAGACTCCAGCTTTCGGTGTAGGTGCGGATCGGGCTGGAGCCGATGAAGGTGCAGCATTCGATCGGCATCCCGACCCGCTGTGAGACTTCCGCCACCGCGAGGATGTCGCTCTCCACCGTACGGGCCGCGCAGTTGGCCCGAATCGACAGGCGCTGATCCACGATCTCGCGCGCGAGACGCTCGACGTCCGTCATCACGTGCGGCCCGGCCCCCGGGAGACCGATGTCCACGGTCTCGATCTGGAGCCCGTCCATCAGGTGCAGGAGCCCGAGCTTCTGCTCGATCGTCGGACGCCTCACCGACGGCGACTGCAGCCCGTCCCGCAGCGTCTCGTCGTCCAGCATCACCTGGTGCGCGGGCGGCCGGAAGTCGACCAGGTTCCAGTCGTAGATCAGCGTTTCAGTGTCAGGCATCGAGCCCCCCGGATTGCCGCGCTTTCTGCGATTCGCGTCGAAAGACGAGCTCCACGATCGCGACCCCGGCGCCGGTCAGCCCAACGCTCCACGCCGTGGCGTCGATGAGGCCGACGCGCACCGACGTCCCCATGATGTCGCGCGCATCCACGGCAGGACCGCGTCCCAGCTGGTGGAGGGACTCGCGGTACAGGTAGTCCCTGCTGTCCGCGACATGATGCCAGTGAAAGATGAGGTTCCAGACGGTGAACCCGAACAGCAGCAGGACGAGGATGGCCGCCCGTCGGACGCGCGCGGCCGCCGGCACGGCGTGCGCTCGCGTGATCGGGGTGGTCACCTAGGCAGCATACCGTACGACCATGATGGTGATGTCGTCGCTCTGGACCGCCCCTTCGGCGAACTCGCGAATGCGGCGCAACAGACGGTCGAGAATGGCAGGCGGCTCGTCGCCGCGGCTGGCGGTCAGGACTTCGAGCAGCCGATCCTCGCCGAACTCCTCGTCGCTCGCGCTGCGCGCCTCGGACACGCCGTCGCTGAAGACGACGATCAGGTCGCCCGGGTCGAGCTGCACGGCTTCCTCGTCGTACGACGCGTTCTCGAAGAGTCCCAGGATCAGGCCGCCCGTCTCGAGCCGGCGGATGCCCTGCCGGCCCAGCACGATGGGCGGGTTGTGCCCGGCGTTGCAACACACCAGCCGGCCGTCCGGACAGAGGACGCCGTAAAACATCGTGGCGAATCGGGATTCGATCCCGCGCCGGATAAGGACGGTGTTCATCCGGTGCAGGGTGGCCCTGGGCCCCTCATTCAGCGTGGTCTCGGTCGCGAACATCCCCTGGATGACGGCGCTCAGGAGCGCGGCCGGCGCGCCCTTGCCCGCCACGTCGCCCACCGCGAAGCCGAACTCGCCTCCCGGGCCGTCGGCGTACTCGAAAAAGTCGCCGCCGATCGCGCGGGTCGGAATCGTCGACCCGGCCGCCTCGAAAAACGGGCCGACGCGGTGTGATTCCGGCATCAAGGCCTGTTGAATCTCGGCCGCGATCCGCAGCTCCTGCTCGAGCTTGGCCTTCTCGAGCGCTTCACGATACAGGCGCGCGTTCTGGATCGCGACCGCCGCCTCGGTGGCCAGCGTCTCGAGCGCCGATTGCGTCGACTTGGTCAGGAGCGTCGCCTTCTCGCGGCTGTCCAGGTACAGGACCCCGATGCGCTTGTCCTCTTCGGGCTCGTCGCCGCGCTCGATGTAGCGCAGCAGACGCAGCGGCGTGCAGAGCACATGGCGGATGCCGAGCGCGACGGTCCCCATGTGCACGTTGGCGAGATCGCCGTCGAGGAGATCGGCGACCAGGCGCGCTTCGCCGCGCGCGAAGACTTCTTCGGGGATCTTCCGGCTCGTCTCGAACGTCTTGCCCGACAGCGTCACACGGCCGCGGCCCCGCGCCATCTTGAACTCGAGGACGTTCTTGGCGTTGGAGAGCATCACGAACCCGCGCTCGGCCCCGGTGACTTCGATCGCCGAATCCAGCACGAGCGCCAGCACGTCGTCCAGGACGCGCCCCGAGCCCAGCGCCCGCAGCCCTTCGAGCAGTGCCGCGATCTGACGCAGATCGCCGACCGCCGAGCTCGTGGCGCGGCCGGAGGTGGAGATCTGGGGCGCCTCGCTCGTCAGAAACTGCAGCTCGGCTCCCCCGCTTCTCCCGAAACGGATCTGGTCGCCGTGCTTGAGCGCGACGTCGCCGACGACCTGCTCGCCGTTGACGAAGGTGCCATAGCGCGACCCCTTGTCGCGGATGGCGTACTGCTCGCCTTGCTTCGCGATTTCCGCGTGGTCCCGAGAGACGTCGCTGCCGACCAGTCGGAGATCGTTGCCGCTGCGGCGGCCGATGCCGAACAAATCCTTGTCGATCGGAACCACGCGACGCCCAAGCGCGTCGACGACTTCCAGGTGAACGTCGGACATGAAAGTAAGGGGTGCCTGGCGCCTCGGTGCTACGTGCCACGTGCCCGGCCGAATCTTAGCCGATCGCTTTCCGGGCTGTCACGGCCGGCGCCCGAGGACCCTCCAGAGGATGGCGGCGGCGGCCAGACCGATGACGATCCAGGAAATCGCCCGAGGGGCCGCCGCGAGCGGCGCCCGGGTCATGAACGCCGCCGCCAGCACCAGCGCGATCAGCGCCAGAACCGATGGGCCGATGCTGCGGCGAAGTGCCGGGGGCCTCGCCGGTGGCGGCACGCGAGGTCCGGCCGTCGCAGTCCCGCAGCGGTAGCAGATGAGCGCCTTGTCGGCGATTTCCGTCCCGCAGCGCTTGCAGATCATCGGGCTTGCACTCCTGTCGAGAATGCCCTGCGCGACGGACGCCCTCCGCTTTCAATGTTGTCGTGTTTCGTACGCGGCCGACGTGCGCGTCCCCGGCTGGACCAGCGGCCGGATGGCGGCCATCACGACCAGCACGAGCCCGAAGGTCCCCACGATGGTGGCACCGGTCGGAAGATCGAGGATCAGGGAGAGATACACGCCCAGCGCTGAGACGACCGTCCCCATGGTCCACCCGATCGCCAGTCGCGGCCCGATGCGATCGGCATACAGCATCGCCGCCACCGAAGGCACGATGAGATAGCAAAACACCAGCAGGACGCCGGCAATGGCGACCGAGCGCGTGACGACGAACCCGAACGAGGCATAGAAAAGAAAGTCCCAGAACCGAATGGAAACGCCCTCACGCTCCGCCGTGACCGGATCGAGCGTGATGGCAAGAAACTTTCGACGACACACGTAGTGGAACGTCCCGATCACGGCGTAGAGCAAAGCCGTGTTGAAGACCTCGGTCCACGAGACCGCCAGGATGTTGCCGACCAGCATGTCTTTGAGGTGCTCTCCCTCAGAGGTCGACTTGCTCATCGCCAGAATTGTCGCGGCCGAAGCGACGGCGTAGGAGATCCCGATGATGGCCTCCTGCGGGATCCTGGCCCGGCGGCTTCGGATCATCGAAAAGATCCCCGCTCCCATGAAGGTGAAGACCAAGCTCACCCAGTACACCGACGGCGCGTGGGGATCCCCGCCGGAGAATGGCAGCAGAAGCGCGATTGTCGCGCCAAAGGCGGCGATCTGTGCCAGCGAGAGGTCGACGAAGATGACGCCGCGCTCGACGACGTGCACGCCGAGATAGGCGTGAATGCCGGCAATCACGAGGCTGGCGACGAACGGCGGGGCGAGAAACTGGAGGATCGTCAGGTCCATCATGTCTAGCTGGCTCCAGTCGGTGCAGCGGCGGCCTTGATGGCCGACACGAGCAGCTTCAGGTCATAGTCGAAGAGATCGAAATAGGTCTTCACGTCCTTCACGCCGCCGACCGACGGTGGCAGGACCAGCACACGTCCGCCCGTCTCTCGCGCCACGGCATTCGGTGTCTTCGCGTCGAAGTACGGCTCCATCAGAATGACCTTGATGTTCTGGCGCTTCATCTCCTGGATGAGATCGAGCGTGTGGGCTGGTGAGGGCGGAATGCCCGGCTTGGGCTCGACGTAGCCAATCACATCCAGCCCGAACCGCTCCGCAAAGTTGGGCCAGGAGCGATGGTAGGTGACGACTTTCAGGCCCTTGAACGGGGCCATCATCTGGTCCCACCCCTTCTCGGCCTGCGCGAGCCGCTTGTCGAAATCCGCATAGCGTTGGGCGTAGTACGCCGCATTCGCGGGATCGAGCTGGCTCAGCTTCGCCTGAATCGCCTGGGCCGCCCGCCGACCGTTGCCTGGATCGAGCCAGTAGTGCGGGTTGCCGAGAGGATGTACGTCCCCCATGGCACGCGTGATCTGACCCACCGGGATCTCCAGGATCTTCGCGGTGAGCGACGCGTCGAGATATCCCGAGCTTCCTGGCTGGATCTTCGCGTTGCGGCTCTGGGTGATGAGCGGCGGCAGCCACGCCTGCTCGAGCTCTCGTCCCACGACGATCAGGAGATCGGCGCCATACAGCCGGAGAATGAAGCTCGGCTTCGCCTCGACGAAGTGCGGATCCTGATAGCCTCGGGCGATTGCCTCGACCGAGACCTTGTCGCCGCCGACCTCCCGCGCGAGCGCAGCGAGATCTTCGGTCGTCGCGACGACGGACACCGCAGCATCGACGCCAGACGCGAGGCCCAGCGCCAGGACCAGGACAGCACAAAAACGGAAGCGTCGTGTCTTCACGATCAAACCCCTTCCAAATCAATAAGCCATCGACATGTCGCTTCAGAACACATGTGCCCCATGGGCACCGATCGAGAACAGGAACTGGAACAGGAACTCGTTCGCCGTCGGGCCGTCGCCGAAATTGATGCGGCGGAACTGCCCGCGGACCTGGCTGAACTCGCTCGGCCAGTACGTCAGCAGGAGCGATCCGGACTTGTCGCGGACCGACGGATCGAACGCCCGCTCTGAAAAGTCGTAGCGCCCCCCCACGAACCAGCGCCTGGCAAACTGGTAGTCGGCTGACACATAGGTCCCGAACGCCGTCGCGCGCTCATCGTCCTCGAGATCGCGGCGGCTCCAGATCGCCTCCGTGCGCGCGACGAAGCGCCGGTAAATGGCGCGGCGCAGCGGCCGGTACCGAAACGTCGCGTCCAGACCGAAGAGCCTTGTCTTCAACCCCGGTTCGAGCTCGCTACCGCCGTACGCCACGGACGCTCCCACGTCGATGTTGGACGATTCGCTGACGTCTTGATAGCCGCGGAGGCGACCGACGTAGGTGAGATCGCTGCGCGTGTAGCTGCCAAACACGTCCGACTGCCCCCGGTACACCTCGCCCGTCGCCTCGAGGAAGACCCACGGGTTCATGATGAGCCGTCCGACGGAGATGCCCGCATCGGCAATACCCTCGTCGCCCCCGACCAGGTTTTGTGTGACGAGCGGACGGTCCACCCACGGCAGCACGTGGGTGTGCATCGCGTTCACCTTGCCGAACGACGCCCGCATCTTTCCGACCTTGGCCAGGAATCCGCCGGGAAGGGTCGGGAAGGTGATGAACCCTTCTTCGACCTCGACGCCATCGGACCCGAACGAAAAGAAGAAGTCCGCGCGTGCGTACGGGTCGACGATTGCCTGCAAAGAGGCTTCGGATTCCGCCATTTCGAGCGGTGCCTGCGGGTTGACCAGGTTGCGCCCCGCGGCACCCTCGAAGTCGCCGATGACGGCGATGTCGGGGTTGAAGATCTTCGACAGCACGTTGACGTTGCCGTACACGGGCAGGCTGCCGGTGGGCCCACCGGCGCCAGCCGCACCGGCCGGCACGGCCGCCTCCGGCGTCGTCGGCGCCGCAGGCGCTGCCTGAGGCTGTCGCCCCTCGAGTACCGCCAGACGAGCTTCCAGCTCCGCGAGCCTCGCGTCGTATTGCTTGCGGATCGCGTCGAACTCCTGCCGCAGCTTCTCCACCTCTGTCCGCACGGCGACGAGGCTCTGATCGGCTGGCGTTTGCGCTGAAGCCGATCCCGACATCACCCAGCAAGAGAGCGCGGCGCCGCCAACGCACCGAAGAATCCTAGTAGTCCTCGCGCACATCACTCACACCTCCCGGCTACCGATGTGGCGCAGAGCTTCAGCTCCGCGAGCCGCCCGCCTGTCGCAGCAGGTTAGGGTGGACCTTGAGGTCCGCCCGGGCGTCGCGGGCCTGAAGACCCGCGTTACGCCGCCTTGCGCCACCTGAAGGGCGGGTAGCGTGCTTCCGATTCAGGCCAGTCACGAAGCTTCGACAGATCGAAGCTTCACTGTCACTCGGCGGCTTGGGCGAACTTTGTCAGGAATGCGGAGGCGAGCGACCCGGGAGCTGCGACGCGATGAGCGCGCCGGCGGCCTGCACCGATTCACGGTGGAGGGGGCCGACGAGGGGAAGCTGGAGGGGCGTGAGAGCCCACGAGTGCTCGACGCCCGCCGCGAACGGGCTCGACATGCAGGACGTGCAGTGTGTCGACGACTTCTGATGGCAGGCGAAGTCGTGGTGGAGGAACGGCCCCGTCAGCAGGACCAGGACGAACGTGCCGAGCACCAGACGCGCGAGCACCCCGCCGCGGCTGCGCCGTACCCGCCCACCACTCATTGGTGTGATTATACCGAACACCATCGATGGGCGTCCAAAATCCGGGAAGGCTCGATGCCGGCGCGCACCCGAGCAGGCGCCAAACTCCGGGGCTATACTGGCAACGATGATTCCCCTGCGGGACGTCATCCCCTCCCGAACGGCACCGATCGTCACCGTCAGCTTCATCGCGATCAACGCGTTCGCCTTCGTGTTCGAGCTCTCGCTGCCGGAAGTCCCCCGTCAGGCGTTCATCACGAGCTTCGGGGTGGTGCCGGCCGACTTCACCTGGCTCACGGTCCTCACGTCGATGTTCCTGCACGGCGGCTGGCTGCACTTTCTCGGAAACATGCTGTATCTGTGGATCTTCGGCGACAACGTCGAGGACCGCATGGGCCATGGGCGCTACTTCGTGTTCTATCTGTTGTGCGGGACGGTCGCGGCGATCGCCCAGGTACTGGTCGATCCGGAGTCGGCGATCCCGACCATCGGGGCGAGCGGCGCCATCGCCGGCGTGATGGGCGCGTACTTCGTCCTCTACCCGCACTCACGCATCCTGACGCTCATCCCCATCTTCGTGTTTCTCGAGGTCGTCGAGGTGCCGGCGGTCTTTTTCCTGGGCTTCTGGTTCATCATGCAGCTGCTGAGCGGGGCCGGCTCGATCGCGATGCGGGTCCAGTCCGGAACCGGCGGCATCGCGTTCTGGGCTCACGTGGCGGGGTTTGCGGCGGGGGCGGTCGGGGTGTTTGGTTTCAAACAGAAGGACAGGAAATACTGGCAATCATGAGAATTGTCGATTGTGGATTGGAGATTGCGGATTGATTGTCGATTGAGGATTGTTGATTGCCGAATGAAGGACGATTGAGGAGAATTCCTATGAATTCCGTCCAATCGTTCTTGAGTCGACAATCGTCAATCAGCATTCAACAATCAATCGCCAATCCGCAATCCACAATCCGCAATGCTCATGATCCACTCTTTATCTGTCTGCCGATCATCGCAATCTCGACCAGCAGCTTCTCGAGCGCGGCGTAGTACTCCTCCTCCTTCATCGATCCTTTCTTGCCTTTCAACTGCTCCACGTCGGCGACGAGTCGATCGCGGCGCCTCACGAGCTCGGCTGACGCGCCACCCGCGGCGCTGGCGCCCAGGTCGCGATCGAAGTACGTGCTGCCGGCGAGCGCGCCGTCCGGGCCCGGCGCACCGGCCTCCTTGCCGCGATGATCCCCGTCATCGTCGAGGAGCGGCCGCTCGGTCGCGAGCTGTCCGCGCTGCTCGTAGTATTGCTTCACCCCCGCGCTCGCGTAGATGAAGGCCTCGAGGAGCGAGATGCGGCCGTTCTTGTCGAGGTCCGCCGTCGGGTCGTCCATGGCCTTCACGAAGAACTCGGGGAAGGTCGTCTCGTAGCGCTGCGCCGGCGAGTCGGTCGCCGTGATGACGATTCGATTGGGACCGGAGATCGCATCGAGGAACGGGAAGCTGCTGGCCGTGGTGTTCACGAGAATCAGACGCCCGCGCAGCCCGTCGAAGAGCGCGCGCCAGCCTTCCGCGTCCAGATCCGGGCCGACCAGGTTGAACTTCGCGATCGTGCCGTCGTAGGTGCCGTGCCCGATGAGGACGACGAACAGGAGGTCGTCGGCCGCCAGGCTGGCCTTGAGCGACCCGACGGTGCGACGGAGATTCTCGGCCGTCGAGGTCAGCCCGGGCTGCGTGGAGGCCTCGGACAAGACGACGACCCGCGCGGCATCGAACCCGAATTTCCCCGTCAGCAGCTTCGAGAGCTGCGCCCGCCACTTGTCGTAGGTCTGCGCGTATTTCTCGTCGCCGCTGGCGCCAGATACGATGAGCGCGTAGCGCTCGCCGGCCAGCGCGGGCGCGGCCGCCACGACGACGAGCCAGACGAGGACGACACCAACGAGCGCGCGCCTCATCGCAGGCCCCAACGGCGGCGCAGCGTCCATTCGCCGCACAGCAGCAGGATGATCGCGGCAAAGCTCCAACCGTTGTGCCAGAGGTCGCGCTGCTCCGGGGCCGGCGGCGGCGGGGCCGTTCGCTCGAGCAGACGGGGTAGGTCCGCGAGGCGATCGGCCGTCAGATACCGGCCACCGCTCGTGATGGCCACACGGCGCAGCAGATCTTCGTTGAGCTTCGGATCCGACATTTCGAGCTCCGCGCCTCCAACGAGGATCCACTGCTCCGACGTCCCCAGGCGCGTCGTGCCGCGCCGTGCCTCCGCGGTGACGCGGTACACCCCCGCGCGATCGACTTTGAACGACGCCGTATAGCGCCCCGCGACCGCATCGCTCAACGCCGTCGTCAGCTCCTGCGCCTCGCCGCCCGGCTGCGCGATCCGAAGCGTCACCGAGGCGTCGGCCACGGACGCGAACGTGGTGTCACGCGCGGTCACGTCGAGCGACACGACATCGCCGGGGGCCGCGCCGCTCACCGGGGCGATGGTCACCGGGTCGGGCGCGCCGCTCGCGAGCCAGCGCGCGGCCTGCCGCCAGAACATCTCGTGCGTGCGATCGTCGGAGGACAGCATCATCCTCCAGCGCCAGGACGCGTCCCCGCCGAAGACCATCGAGCGCCCACGACCGTAGCGCTGCACGGCCACGAGCGGCCTGACGACGTTGCCCGTCCCGCCCGTCACGGCCAGGACGGTTGCGCCGGGCCGCGCGTCGCCAAGCGGTGCGCTGCCCGACAGCGCCGGCAGCGCTTCCCACCGCCGGCGCGTGTCGTCTTCGGTCGGCCCGAGGCGCATGACCGGATGCCGCACGCCATCCGGCGTCAGCACCGCCCGGTTCTGCTGAATCCGGACGCCGGGATCGAGGATCGTGTGCGAGATCTGCACCGGCCCGCCCCGCCGATCGCTCAGCTCGACGGGCAGGACTTCTTCGAGGCGCGACCCCACCAGCCCCCGCTCGGTAAGGGATCGGGCGCCCAGGGCGAGCACGCCTCCGCCGCGCTCGCCCACGAAGTCGGCGGCGATCTCCAACTGCGCCGCCGAAAAGAAATCCCATTCGACGTTCGCGAGAATCAAGGCATCGTACGCAAAGACCGCTTCCTTCGACGCCGGAAACCCATTCGAGAGCGCCGCGGCGCGCGAGGTGTCGGCCTGCACGAAATAGGTCGGCTGTCCCTGCTCGTTGGCCCCCTTTCGGACGACGGAATCGACCTCGATGCCGGGATCGGCCGCGAGCGCCCGCTTCAGGAAGGTGTGATCGAAGCCGGGCGCGCCCTCGACGACCAGCACGCGCCGCCGCCGACCCGCGGGCGGCACCAGCACGCTGCGGCGGTTGTTCTCGGGCGCCAGCTCGCCCGGCGCCTCGGGCACTTCGACCGTGTAAAGGGTGGCCGCGTTGGACGCGGGCGACACCGAGAAGCTCTCGCTGATTGGCGACCCGTCGGCGGCCGGCGTCACGCGGCGCATGTCCACGAGACGCCCGTTGGCCAACACCCTCAACTCGATCGGACCGGTACCGAGCTGATGACTGACGGCCGTCGTGTTCAAGTCGACGAGACTGGACGACATCGCGGCGTCGCCTGCCGTTACCGCCACGACCTCGCGGTCGCGCGCGACCTCGGGGCTGCCGACACCGACCGGAAAGACCGCGGGCCCATCCTGGGCCACCTGCGCCGGATCCACGATCCCCGTCTCACCGCCGTCGGTGACGAGGACGATGCCGGCCACGGTCCGGCCGCGGTATCGCGCGTGCAGGTCGCGCAGCGCGCCGCTCAAGTCGGTCCGACGAGCGCGTGCCGTCAGCGTCGACGCGTTGCCGGACTCGACACGCTCGCCGAAGGTCAGAATCTCGGTCTGGAACTCATGGTTCAGCGCCGGAACGATCGTCTTCACCAGATCGGCTGCCGCGTCGATCCGCCGCCGGCCACCGACGTCGGTCAGCGCCATGCTCTGCGACACGTCGACGAGCACGGGGACGATCGCGGCACGGGCCAGGGGCGGCGGAACGAACACCACGGGTCTCAACAAGAACAGCACGAGCAGCCCCAGGGCGACGGCCCGAACGGCGGACAGCGTGAGCCGCCGCCACCGCGAGAGCGGGACCAGCGGGCGCGCGTATGCGCCGTAGGCGACCAGCAAAACGAAGGCCGCCAGGAGAACGACCGCCCACCAGGGCAGGGGGTTGGCGAAATGCATCATGCAAGTCTTTAGTTCTCAGTTTTCAGTTTTCACAACATCCTGACTGACAACTGACAACTGACAACTACAAGCGAGCTCCTATTTTTTCTTCGCGGCGAGCGCTTGATAGTACTTCTCGACCAGCTTTCTGTACTGCTCCGGCGTGTGGTCACCCGCACCGGCGTTCAGGCGATCCTTCGCCTGCCGCTCGCGCAGGCTCTGGGACAAGCTCCGTTCGGTTTGTTCGAGCGCGGCGTCGATCGCCTTGCGAAGCTGATCCCATTTCGAGAAGTCCTGTTTGAACGCTTCGGTGCCCGGCGCCGAGGTCACCATCTGTTGACCTTCGGGCGTGCGTCCGGACAGGCCGGGATTCATCTGCCGGAGCTCGTCCATGAGCTCTTCGGCCTGGCGCATCTGACGCTGCTGCTCGTCGCGCAGACGGGCCAGATCGTTGCTCCCGCCCGGACCCGCGCTGGATCCCTGGCTGCCTTCGCGCCCGCCCCGAGCACCGCCGGGGGGCCCCTGGCTCGATCCTTCACGCCCGGAGGCGGCGCCTGACTGCCTCGCGCCCTGGTCCGGTCCCCCACCGCGCGCGGCCTGATCGCGGAGCCGCTGCTGGTCGCGTGAAAGCTGCTCCCAGCGCTGCCGCAGCTCCTGTGTCCTTGCCATGTTGTCGGACAGGCGATCGGTATCCTTGTCCAGCCGGCTCGTCGCGCCGCTCAACCGATCGGCCAGCCGTTCGTACGATTGCAGGAGCTCTTGCTCGTTCCGGGCGTCGGCCTCGCTGACGCGCGGCTGCGTCGGCGGCTGCCCTGCCCGTGGCTCACCCTGGCCCTGCGACGCGGCCGCTTCGCCCTGGGTCCTCAGCCGCCCGGCCGACTCACGCATCCGCCGATCGAGCTGCTGGCGCTCCAGCTGCTTCACGGCATCGCCGAGCGCCTGCGCCTCGGCATTCGGGGTGTTCGGTTCCCGAATGCCGTGGGCCGCGCGCTTGACCGCCTCGGCCAGCGCCTCGGTCCGATCCGCCAGACGATCTTTCTCGCCGGCCAGCCGGCGGAGCTCGTCCGCGCTGGTTCCCTTCGTCATCCGGCTCACTTCCGACGCGACACGCTGCTGCGCGTCGGCGAGCTGTCGCGCCTCGAGCTGCACGTCGCCCAAGCGCCGCGCCCGCTCGTTTGGTTGCTTGTCGCCGAGCTGGCGCTCGAGCTGACGTAGCATCTCGCCCGCGCGCCCGCTGCGCTCGCTCGCGCGCTCCAGATCCTCGCGCCGCAAATCGCTCGCAGCGTTGCGCATCTCCTCCGAGATGTCTTTCATGCGGCCGTTCTCGTTGTTGTCGCCCCGGCCGCTCGAACCGCCTCCGGATTTTGACTTGCCCTCTCCCCGGCCCTGGCTCTGTTGCCGGGCCATCTGCTGCGACAACTCCTCCGCCTGGCGTCGAAGCTCGCTCTGCTCGCGGGTGAGCCGCTCGAGCTGCCGCTTCAGTTCTTCAGCGCTGACCTGCTCTTTCTGACGCGCCAGATCCTGCTGCTGCTTCGCCAGTTCGTCCTGACGCCGGGCGAGCTCGCGGACCTTGTCGAGCGCGTCGTTGGTCGCGTCGTCCCGGCGCTGCTCCGAGGTGTTCGGATTCTCGTAGTTGGTCTGCTGCTGCCGCTGGAGCTCGCGGTCGAAGAGCGCCGACAGATCCTGTCCCTGCCGCCCGTAGCCGCCCATCCCGCCAGATGCCTGCTGCCGGCTGATCTGGAAGCGCCGAATCTCCGACTGGGCTTTCAGCAGCTGATTGAGCGCTTCCATTTCGTGCGGCAGCGCGCCCTTCGTGTCAAGGCTGCCGAGCGACGACTCCGCACGAGTCATCGCCTGGACCGCCAGCCCGAGCGGGTTCTCGTTCGTCGGCTCCTCGCCGGGCGCCCGCGGCCGCCGGCGACGCCCGGCGCTCAGGCCGCCCTGCGCCTGAGCGGCGTGTTCCGTCTTCACGCGCAGTTGACCCTGCGCGCTGGCGATCGCCCGGACATCGTCCGCGGATCGCCCCGCCTGCCCGCCGAGCGCACGGCGATCGAGTTTCCAGGTCGCGATGATGATTTCTTTCTCGGCCGCCGCGAGGTCGTCGAACGCGCTGCTGCCCCCGCCGCCAGCCATCGCCTGGCTTTGGGCCAGCGAGAACTCCTCGTCGAACGGCTTGACTTCCAGGAAGAAGATGTCGCTTCTGGCTTCGGTCGATCGCTTCCCGCGACTGACGTCGCGCGCGCGCGCGAAATAGGTCACGAAGTCACCGGGCTTGACGCCCAGATCCTCCATGAACACGACCTGGCGGCCTTCGGCCGTCGGCTGCGATCGATCGAAGTGGAACGGCACGACCTTCTCGTTCCCCCCTCTCACCGCGTAGACCAGATCGAATCGATCGATCCCATGGTCATCGTCGGCGCGCGCCTCAATCGTGACTTCCTCGAGGGCGGTGACCTGGGTGTCGCCGGCCGGCTGCAGGATGCGCACGTCGGGCGGGCGGTCGTTCAGCAGACGGATGAAATACTCCGTGTCGCCGTGACTCGTCAGGCCGTCCTGATCGTTCAACGCCACCCGGTACGACGTGTCCTCGGTCAGCTCGACCTCGGTCCGCGCGGTCGTTCCAGACCCGGTCGAGAGCGGCACGCGCGTGCCGTCCGCCAGCACGAGCGCGGCCGCCCGCAGGGCTTTGTCGGCGTGCACGTCGATCTGCACCTTCGTGCCGGCAGGCCCGTAGATGTCACCGCCGTTCTGCTCGACCCTCGGCTCGAGGCCAAAGGCCTTCGGGTACGAGTAGCGCAGATCGATCCGCTCGACTCTGGGCGGGTTGACGACGGTCACGTCGTACACGGCGGAGCGGGCGGAGCCCGCTTCGACGGCGTACTTGAAGTCGGCGGTGACGCCGCCCAGCGTGATCTCGAACCTGTCGGGATCCGTCGCCCGACGCATGGGCAGACCGCGACGCGCCGACCCGCTGACCAGCGCCAGGTTGGGGCTGACCTGGCGCGCGCCCGTCACGCGCGCGCTGACCACGAGCGCCTGGCCGGCGGGCAGACGAACATGACCTGGTGAGACCTCGATCCGGACGTGGCCCGGAAAGGCGTAGAGCGACGCGAGGTCAATCGCGCGGGCGGCCGGTTTTCGACCGACGTAGCCGACGAGGCACAGGACGGCCACCGCCGCGGCGGTCAGGCCGCTGGCTCGGTGGATCGCCGCGCGTTTCACGACACGATCGAGATCGAGGTCCCTGACCCGACTGGCTGCGTCCGCCATGACGCGCGGGCCCATGACCCCTCGCAGCTCGGTCGACGTCTCGCAGTCGGTCGCGCTCGCGAGCCGATCTTCGAGCTCGGGGCACTGTTCTTCGATGAATCGAGCGACCTGACGGTTCGTGGGCGAAGGCCAGACGGCGCGCGCGGCCAGCACGAGGAGCGTGGCAGCGACCGCCACGGCGATCGCCGCCAGCGTCAGCAACCAGCCGTCCGAGGGCAGCAACAGCCAATACGCGATGAGCGCCGTGAACAGTACGAGGGCGACGGCAGACGACCAGCGTCCCACCGCCCTGGTCGCCGTGAGGCGAATCCAGCGGGCGCGGGCCCGCACGAGCGTCAGCTTGACCGCGAGGAGATCGTCACTCATTGTTTTCAGTTTTCAGTTTTCAGTTTTCAGCTCGTTCCCAGTGCTACCCAGTGTTCCATCAACTACTGACAACTGAGAACTGATAACTGATAACGTCCGCGTCAGGTCAGACCATCGTCCTGCCAACGGCGACTTCCGCCACAAGGGCCGCCATCATCAGAATCAACCCGTACTGCCAGAGGTGCTGCTGCTCCTCGACCTGCCGCGCCTCGTTTCGCGCCACCTCCCGGGCGGACGCGCGCGAGCGTGAGATTGCGGCGGCAAACTGCTTCGCGTCCAGCCTCGCGGTCTCGGATTCGCTGATGTCCACATTGACGGCGACCCGGCGCGGTTCCGGACGAGCCGTTGCTGTGGCGGCGCGCTTCCCCACGGGCAGCTCCACGACACCCGGCGCTCGCGGCATGCCGGCGGGGAGCTCGGCCGGCACCAGATCGGCCGCCCGTTCGTCCTGGGCGCCCAGATAGCGCGCCGTCTCGTGCATCACGGGGACGAACCCGGGGTGCAGCGGAAAGTCGTTGCCGCGATTGCTCAGATCGGATCCAAACAGGAGAATCCGTCCCTCGCCCAGTTTCGTCTCGACGAGCGCGGGCTTGCCGTCGCTGAACCTGGCCACGACGCGCCAACCATCGCGCTCCGGCAACGCGGCGGTCTGCCGAAAGCGGACGTCGCTCAACGTGCTCATCAGCGGCCCGAAGGGACGCAGAATCGGGTGGTGCGCGTTGACGGGCACGAAGGTGACTGCTTCAGTCCGCGCCTTCCGGACCTCTGACCCCGCGGGAAACGCCACGCCCCCGAACAGCGCCTGCGTCAGCGTCGCATCGAACTGCGGGCCCGTCGCGACGAACAGGCCGCCGCCCGCCTTGACGAACCCGGCCAGCTGCTCCGCCCCGCGAAGATCCAGGCCCTGGCTGCCAAGGAGGAACGCTGCCGAATATTTTCCGAGCGTGGTGGGATCCAGCCGCGCCACGGTGGACGCGGTCACGGTTTCGAGCCTGAAGCGGGACTGATCGTCCACCTGCAGCGCGCGATCAAGGTAGAACGCGTCGCTCCTCGCGGTGCTGGTCCCGGTCACGGCGAGGACCATCGGCGTCTTGGGCGGATCGAGCACGAGATACCGCACGTTGTCGGCCACATACCCGTGGGCGTCATCCACCGTCGCCCTGGCCACGCCGCTCGCCGGGAGGCCCGCCTCGAACCTCAAGGTCGCCGACCTACCCGGTCCGATCGTGAACGGCAGTGCGCCAACCTGTCGGCCGTCGATCTCGAGCCGCGCCTGCCCATCCTGCTGAAGGCGCCCGGTATTGCGGATGACTGCCACCGCGCGGTTCTGCTCGGCCCGAAGCGCAGCGATCGCCAGGTTCCCGGCCGGCGGACCGACATCGGCGACGTCCACGTCGACACCGCTCCCGAACGTCACCGTGTCGCCACCGTCCCACCCGACCTGCTGGAGGTCCGTGACGATGACGAGCTTGCCCGGCCGGCTGCCGAAGGCTTCGGCGGCGCGGCTCAAGGCCGCGCGATACCGCGTTCTCCCGTACTCGGGCCGCATCGCGTCCAGCTTGGCCAAGGCAGTTCCACGCGCGGCGTCCGGCGCCGCGACGATCCGCACCTCGTCGTCGAACGACATCAGCGCGACCAGGTGCGAGGACGGCGCGTTCGTGATGGCACGACGTGCGAGTTCCAACGCCCGCTCGAACTGCCCCGGCGCGGTGAGGCTGTAGGAGGTATCGACGGCGACCAGCGTCAGCGGGGCCGTGACCGCGGCGGCTCCGCCGACGAAGAATGGCCGCGCGAACGACAGCGCGAGAAGGGCGAGGGCGCCGACCCGCAGCGCCAGCAGGATGAGCTCACGCAGCCGCCGGCGCCGCGCCACTTCGACCGGCGCCCGTCGCAGCAACCGGACGGCGCTGAATGGCAGCCGGACATCCGCCTCCCGCCTGAACAGATGCAGGACAATCGGCACCGCCGCCGCCAGCACGCCGATTAGAAACGCAGGGTATAGGAACGACATCGGTGAAAACTCTGTGACTTTCAGCTATCAGTTCTCAGCTCTCAGCTATCAGTTGTCAGACTCAGAACTGAGAGCTGACAGCTGACCGCTGAAAGCTTCAATAAGTCCTGCCGCGGCTCGACAAGTACGAGAGCAAGCCAAACTCCAACGGCTGGGACGTATCGAGCAGGCAGTAGTCGATGTTCGCGCTCTTTAGTTCCCGCGTGTAAAGCTCGATCATCTGCCGGATCTCGCTCAGGTAGTGTTCGCGGACGACGCTCGGCACCGCCAGGACCTCCTCGTCGCTCTCCAGATCGTGGAAGCGCGCGGGCCGCTCGAAGGGAAACGTCAGCTCGTCGTGATCCAGCACATGAAAGACGATCACGTCGGTGCCCTTGAACCGAAAGTGCTTCAGCCCGTCGATCACGGTCTGCGGGTCGTCCAGCAGGTCCGAAATCAAGACGATGAGCCCGCGCTTCACCAACGCTTCGGCGAGATGGTGCAGCGGCTTCGAGACGTTCGTGCGCTCACCGAGCTTCACCTCGTTGAGGACCACCAGCAGGGACCGAAGATGTCCCGGCCGCGCGCTCGCGGGCCGCATCTCGATCACGCGGTCGTCGAACGTCACGAGACCAACCGCGTCCCGCTGGCGGTTCATCAAATACGCAAGCGCGGCCGCGAGGTAGGACCCGTATTGCACCTTGGTCACACCCAGCGACTGGTAGCCCATCGAGGCACTCACGTCCAAAAGAACGTAGCACTCGAGATTCGTCTCCTCCTCGTATTTCTTGACGTAGTACCTGTCCGAGCGCGCGTACACCTTCCAGTCGATCGTCGCCAGATCGTCGCCCGGGATGTACTGGCGGTACTCGGCGAATTCGACGCTGAAGCCGCGATACGGGCTGTGGTGCAGGCCGGACAGGAAGCCTTCGACGATCGTCCGGGCCTTGAGCTCCATCGTCCCGATGCGGCTGATGACCGCGGGGTCGAGGAACTGAAGCTCGCCAGGGCGGGCGCCTGCGGTCACATGCCGCTCCGGGGCGGCGGCACGGCCTCGATCAGGCGCTCGACGATTCGATCGGGATTGATCCCTTCCGACTCCGCGTAGAAGTTGGTCACCACGCGATGGCGGAGGATCGGCGCCGCCAGCGCTTGAATATCCTTGAGCGACACGTTGTAGCGTCCGCTCATCAGCGCGCGAGCCTTTCCACCGAGGATGAGCGCCTGCGACGCGCGCAAGCCCGCCCCCCACTTCACCCATTTCTGCACGAAGTCCAGATTGGGTGGGTAGCCGGGCCGCGACGCCGTCACCAGCCTGACCGCATAACGCGCCACCTCGTCGGACACGACGACATGCCGGACGAACTGCTGGAACTGCAGGATGTCCGCGCCGGTCAACACGCTCTCCAGTTCCGGCAGCGCGGACCCGGTCGTCTGCGTCACCACCGTCACTTCGTCGTCTTCGGAGAGGTAGGACAACACGATTTTGAACATGAACCGATCGAGCTGCGCCTCCGGCAGCGGATAGGTGCCTTCGAGCTCGATCGGATTCTGCGTCGCCAGCACGAAAAAGGGCCGATCGAGCTGATACGTTCGCCCCGCCGACGTGACGTGGTACTCCTGCATCGCCTCCAGGAGCGCGGCCTGCGTCTTCGGCGGCGTCCGGTTGATTTCGTCGGCCAGGATGATCTGGGCGAACACCGGCCCCTTCACGAACCGCAGCGTTCGCGAGCCGTACTGTTCGTCCAGAATCTCGGTCCCCGTGATGTCGGACGGCATCAGGTCGGGCGTGAACTGGATGCGCTTGAACGAGAGGTCCAAGGTGTCGGCGAGCGTCTTGATGAGGAGCGTCTTCGCGAGACCCGGCACGCCGGTGAGCAAGCAATGGCCCCCGGTGAAGAGCGCGACCAGGACCTGGTCGATGACGGTGTCCTGCCCGACGATGACGCGACGCAGGTTGGCGAGGATGCGCTCCCGGCCCTCCGAGACCTTTTCAGCGAGCTCGACGGTGGCGGCGTTCGGCGTACTCTCCATTGGGCCTCAGTGCGTCAACGCGTAGATGATCTCGTTGATCTCCATGCGGTACGCCTCGGCGGTGTACTTCACGTAGCCGGGATACTCCTCCGCGTTGGACCACTCCCAGCCGTCGCCCATGTCCGTATTCCAGTTGATGAACACCATCGGCCGGCCGGCGTCGTCCAGGATCGTCCTGAGGTGCGGGACGAACCCGCCCTTCTCCCAGCTCCGGCCGCTCAGAAACGACCCGAGGCCGGCGACTTGTGGATACCCGGCGAGCTTGTAGAAGCAGCTGTAGATCGGATGCGGCGGCTGAAGCTCCACGATCGGGCGATCCGGAAAGACCTTTCGTATCTCGCCGACAAAGTGCTCCCATTCGTACGGTCCGTGGAAATCGTCGAAGGTCGCGGCTCCCCCGCGCAGCAGGAATTCCCGGAGCGTCGCCGCTTCCTCGTCCGACAGCAGCAGGTTGCCCGGCTCGACGAAATAGATCCACGGGTGTTCCCACAGCTTCGGGTCGTCGAGCGTCAGGACGATCGGATCGCCGACTTCGAGCGACGTCACGGTCTTGACCCGGCGAGACAGGTTCTGTTCGGCGGCGGGCCCGTCGATCGCCCAGGGGTCGCCCCAGTAGTCCCGGCGGTACCGCGCGTCGTCGGTGGTCGGCGAGTTGTAGCGAATACGGACGAAGGTCCATTTCAGGCCCGCCAGCCGATCGTCGGACGGCAGCGTGAGCTGCGCGACCGCGCTCGCGGGGACGAGGATCGGCGCGACGAGCGCCACGGCAGCGATGGCCACGATCGCGAGGCGCAATCCGGCCTTCACGGCCGCACCTCCATCGATTGCAGCAGCAGCTCCTGGGCCCGCTCGTAGGTTGGGGCGATCTCGAGCGCGCGAATCGCCTCGCGCTTGGCCCGGGAGCTGTCGCCGCTCCGGAGATAGCTCTCGGACAAATCGCAGTGGACCTCGGCCAGGTCCACCGTCCCGCCAGAGAGGGCGGCGCGGAACTCGCGGACGGCGATCGGAAACTCCCGGCGCTTGAGCGCCAGGCGTCCGAGCGCCACGTGCGCGTTGGCATCGAACGGGTCGAGGGCCACGATTCGCTCGACCGCCAGCCGGGCGCGCGCCGGATCGGCGGCGGGGTCCACCGAGGCGGCCAGATCGCGCGCGGACTGCACGTCGGTGTGATCGACGGCCAGGAGGGCCTCGAGCGCGCCCGCGGCTTTCGCCTTGTCGCCCTTCTCGCGCGCGATCTCGAAGATCTGCCGGTACGCGCTGTCTTCCCCGACGGCGCGGGGCACGAGCGCGATGGCTTTCTCGAACGCGCGGATCGCGCCGTCCGCGTCGCCCGCTTTCCTGAGCGTGAATCCCAGGGCCATCTGCAGGGGGAAGCTGCCGGGATGGTCGGCGGCCGCTTGCTTCAACTGTTCGGGCGAGAGCGACCCGGGGGTCACGCCGTCCGGAATCTTCAGCGCGGCGCGCATCGGACCGAAGATCTTCTCGAGGTACTGCGTGAAGCTTGCCTGCAGCTGATCCATCGTGACGCCGTACGCCTGCTTCACCGCCTCGTCGGTCTCCCGGCCTTCGCGATAAAGGTACAACAGCTTACGAAGCGACGGCTCGCCGAATGCGGCGATCACATGGTCCACCAGGAGCGACGCTTCGTAGTAGGCGAGCGAGATCGTCTGCGGATTGGTGAAGCCCGCGTTCAGGTCCCGAAGGCTCAGGACCTTGCCCTGGTCGAGCGCCTGCGCGAAGGCGACGTCCATCTCGCGTCCCCACTCGGGCCGCGCGCGCTTCTCTTCGAAGACTGAAATACCCTCGCTCAGCCACCGCGGCATGCGCTGGCCCGACATCTGGAGCGTGATGACGTGCGCCATCTCGTGCCAGAGCGTCGTGCCCCAATTGAAGTCGCCCGGCGGCCGCGCCCGCGGCGAATCCATCGTGACGACCTTGCCGAAGCAGGCGCCGAGGGCTCCGATCATGCCCATCAGGCCGACGTTCCTGACGGCGAAGTCGTCGTGCTTCGGAAAGACCTCCAAGAGAATCGGTCCGCGCGGCGTGAACTGATAGCGCTCCGACAGCGTCTTCAGGGCCTCCTGCGCGAGCGGCATTACGTACTCGCGCATGATCGGCGCTTCGGTGGGATCGAGCCGCAGCGTGATCGATCCTTCCCGGATGGTCGTGAACTTGTCGAGCGTGTCGAGCATGCTCAGCAGGTTGTAGCTGACCACGTCGAAGGGATCGGCGCGGAAGGCGCGCTCGAGCGCCTGACGCGCGCCGCTCTCCTCGCCCGTCCGCAGCAGGTGCATGCCGAGCTCCGCGTACGCGCGCGGGTTGTCCTGATCCAGCGCGATCGCCCGCCGGGTGAGCGCCACCGCTTCATCGAAGCGATAGTTTCGGGCGGCATGGAGCCCCGCGATCCGGAACGCGTCGCCGTACGCCGGGTTGACCGCAAGCGCTTTGGTCACGGCGTCTTTGAAGTCCGCCTGGCGATCCTCGAGGGTTGCGATGGCGCCAAGCAGGGCGAACGCTTCGGGATCGTTCGGGTTCACCGACAGCGCCTTGTGGATCCACGTACGCGCCTCATCCCGCTTGCCATCGTCCATGGCGAGCTCGGCCATGAAGAGGAGCCCGCTCGACAGCGATGGATTGATCTGAAGCGCGCGTTCGGCTGACTTCCGCGCCGCCGGCCCGTCGTCCTCCGCAACGGCGCGGGCCAGCCCGAGATGCGCGGCGGCCAGCGTCGGGTCGGTGGCGAGCGCCGTTTCGAACGAGCGCGCGGCATCCTGCCGGTTGTACGTCGTCAGAAACAGCTCGCCCCAGGCGAGGTTCAGAAAGGCGTCTTTCGGCGCCAGCCTCGCCGCCCCGAGAAAGAAGTCGTTGGCGCTTTGGGACTCCCCGAGCAGCTGGGCCGCGCGCGCGCCGCGCGTCAGGTCGGCGGCTGTCGTCGCGTTGCCAGCCGCGATCAACACGGGCGTCAGCGTCTTCGACGCTTCAGCCCGGCGCCCCAGCTTGAATTGCAGGACACCGAGCTCGAGGGCCGCGTCGCCGGCTGGGGAGTCGGCAACGGGACGTTGCAGCAGGCTCTCCGCGTCGGCATACCGTCCGCGCGCGATGAGGGCGCGAGCCCGAAGCGCTGCGCTCCTCGGGTCTGCGGACGCTTTCAGGAGCGCGTCGACCTCCTCGTAGCGTCCTTCGTTGAGCGCGCGGGTAGCTGCCGCCACCCCGCCGTCCGCTGGGCGACCGCTCTGGGCGGCCGCCGCGGGTGCCGCCGTCGAGAGGGCCAGCCCGACGCCAAACAACAGGAGGACCCGGACGGGACAGACTCGGCCCCCAGGTGTGCAGATCACGGGAATCGCGTGCATTATATGCGACCCTCTCCGCCAGCCCGGCTACGACAGACCTGCTCAGCTGTGCAAGCGAAGTACCGCTTTCAGGCTGTCGGGCGGGGGCCCCCTACGAAAATGCCTAGGGCAACCGCCTGTGGCTGCCTTTTCGACGAAAACGCTTAGGGCAACCCCCTGTGGTTGCGCTGTTCCTGTTAAGACGTTCGCCACTCCGCGAAAGATGAGCCAGCGCCTCAATAGAACGGCCTCCACGTGAAGAACAACATGGCGCCGAGGGCTTGCCCCATGCCGAACGCCGCAACCCACGCCGGGCGACGGGACGCCGGAATCGCCTCTCCAAGCCATAAGAACGTCGGAAAGAGCACCGACGTCAGACGGCCCATCGAGATCAGGCCGCCCGCGAAGAGCGGCGGGATCAGGTTGACCAGAACGAAAATGCCGTAGGCGAGCCCGAACCGGCGAACAATCGGCCAGACGAGGAGCAGGGCCAGCAGGACAGCCGCCCCATTCATCACATCTATCGGCAGAGCTGCAGGGTTGTGATAGAACCCGTCGACGAACTCGCGAAACCTCTGCGCGCCGAACCAATCCAGCCCGTGATAGGTTCGCCCCCAGGCCCGATGGGCTTCCATCCACGCGAACGGCCGGCCCGTCAGCGCGAACAGATAGGCGGAAAACAGGAGCATCCCGACCCCGGGCGCCGCCGCCGCCATGAGGCCCCGGACACGACCCAGGGCGGCTGACTCCCGCTGCCAGTTCTGCACCGCCAGGACGGCCAGCGCCACGCTCAGGAGCGCGCCGTTGGGCCGGCTCAAGCCAGCCACTAGACCCCAGGCGCCCGCCCGGCCGTGCTCCTGCCGGTGAAAGTGATAGAAAGCGGCGACCGCCGACAACAGAAACAGCGACTCGGTGTAGATCGCGCTGAAGAACACGGCAAACGGATACGCCGCCAGCAAGGCGATCGCGGACGCCGGCGCGTGGTGCTCGAGCACCTCGCGCGCGAGCCGGTACAGGTACACGAGCGCCGCGAGAAAGGCGATGAGCGAGATCAGTTGACCGGCGATCACGGGACGCTCGCCGATCAGGCGACCACCGGCTCGCATCAGGAGCGGAAACGCCGGGAAGAACGCGACGTTCTGCTGGCGCCAGTCCTTCAGCGCGGTCTCGTCCCATGTGTAGCCGACGTTCGCGATGCCGAGGTACCACCCCGCGTCCCACCTCACCGGCAGGTTGAAGACCTCGTTCGAGAACAACCGGTAGGGTGGCGTCTGTGGCGGATAGCCAATCGTCCAGATGGCGAGATAGCCAAGGACGAGGACAGCCAGCCTCGTCGTGACGAACATCGACCAGGCCGCTGCGAAGGCGTCGGACGCCACGTAGGTGCGGGCCCACTGCCACAGCCGATGGTAGACGGGCTCTCGCGGAACGAGCGAGTGGCGTACGATCGCAGTCGCCGCAAAGTACAGGAGCAGCAGCGGCGCGCTGGTCAGCGAGAACCGGACCCCAATCAATCGAGTGCGGTATCCGCCGAACACCGCGACGGATGCGGCGAGCACCAGAAAGGCGACGATCGCCGTGTCCAGCACCCGCGCCCAGGCGGGAAACGAGCTGGCCCGCGCCTCGCGCCGAGCCCGCGGCTCGTTCTCCATCGCGACCATCGAGGGGATATCGATCACTTCACTCCCATCAGTCGGGGATCCCCTGTTCTTCCACGATGATGCGCCGGCGCATCAACGCGCCGAACCCGAGCACGCTCACGACCCCCGTCAGGGGCGCGCGAAGCGCGGCGGCCGCCCCGGCGATTTCACCGACGACGGCGAGGTAGTTCGGATGCCGAAGATATCGATACGGACCGCCGCGAATCAACGGAGTGTCCGGCAGGACCAGCACGCGAAAGGTCCATCGCGTGCCCAGCGTGGCCATCGCCCACCACTTCAGGATCTTGGCCACGCCGAAAAGGATCGCCCCCGCGCCTGAGATCGACACCGTCGACGGCAATGACCCGGTCCAGCCGGTCGCCACCCGGCTCTCGACCGCGATCAGGACAAAGCATAAGGGATACGCCCACCGCATGGCCCCGTAAACATCGTTGGGCGGCTCGATCGCACCCATCGCCCGAAGGGCCCGCTCGTGGCGTCGGGAGATCGCCGCTTCCGTCACCATCGAGCCGAACACCGCAACCAGAAAGATGAGGACGAAGGTCATGCCGGCGCCGCGGGGACATCCCCGGCAAAGGCAATGGTCTGCCGCAGGAGCGGCGCCACGAGATCGGCCGAGGCCGAGAGCGCCCGGATGGCGACCGCCGATCCGACCAGCCGCCGCAGCCCGCGGTTGAAGGTCCATTTCCGGGAGAACTCGCGCGACCGCCACCGAGCCAAGCGTGTCTCGGCGCCGCCCGCATCGCCCGTCTCCAACGCCGAGGCGGCGACCCGTCCGGCGAGCTCGCCGCCGCGGATCGCGAACCGCAGGCCGTCGCCTGTCATCGGGTCGATGAAGCCCGCGGCGTCCCCGGCGAGGAGAAGCCCGTGCAGGCCGGCTCGTCGCACCTCAACCGCGAGCGGCCCGAGCACAACCGGCTCGGCGACCATCGAGGCTCGCGCGAAGCGATCGCGGAGAAAGGGGTCGGCGGTGATCGCGTGCCGCAGCCACGCTGCCGCGTCCAGACGTACGACCGCCAGACGCTCCTGCGGCAGAACCAGACACACGTTCGTCAGGCCACCGGGGAGCGGCGCGACGCCCAGGTAGTACCCGGCGCGCACGTGCATCTCACCGAATGACGACAGCTCGTCGACGTCCTGGAAGTACGCGCCGATGGCATAACGCCGCGGCCTTGGCGGATGTCGCGCGAGCCCGAGGCTGAACGCGACAACGGAGCGGCGACCGTCGGCCGCGATGGTGATCGGCGCGGTCAGTTCATCAAGAAGCCCGGAGCGCGAACGGACGCGCACGCCGACCACGGCCGGTTCTCGAAGGCCGGGCCGATCTCGACGCACGACGCCGGTCACGCTGACCCGGTCGTCGAACGTCACACCCGCTCGGACCGCCGCCTGCAGCAGGCTGGCGTCCAGGTCGCTGCGGCGGATGGCGAGGCCGTGGTGAGGCGAGGTGTAGGTCCCTTTCACGCGAGCGCCGCCGTGACCGGTCAGGATCATGCCCTCGAGCCGAAGCGCACGCACGTCGATTGAAGCGGCGAGCCCGAGGCGCCGCAGCGTGGCCAGGGCCCCGGGGTTCAGCGTGTCGCCGCACAGTTTGGGGCGCGGAAACGTCTCGCGATCGACGAGCCGCACGCGCGCCCCCGCGCGCGCGAGCACGATGGCCGCCACCGTCCCGGCTGGTCCCGCGCCTGCCACGACTACGTCGGTTGCCATGAGCGTCTAGAGACAACCTTGAGCCCAGGCTTCCATACGGTCAACCGCCGGCCAAGTTCATGGCCACTGATCCCGAGATCCCCACATCGGTCAGGAGCAAGTGTATCGCGCCCTCGTGTTCCCTGCTGATGCCTGGACAATGCCGTACACCGTGGAGAGGCCGAGACCGGTGCCCTTGCCGACGCCTTTGGTCGTGAAGAAGGGCTCGAAGAGCCGCGCCTGCACTTCCGGTGTCATGCCGCACCCGGTGTCGGTCATCGCGAGCATGACGTAGCGCACTCCATGCCAAGATCGAGACGTGGTCGGAAAAACCTAGCAGAAGCCGGAGCGCAGGCTTTCCCGAAGCCACGCAACTTTGCGTCCGAGATCGTGGGACCGGCGGAGGAAGTCGCGATCGTCCCTGCGCCTGCTGCGCTTACGCCGATGCCTTACACGCGGCGGACGACGTGGATCAGCCCGAGCTCCGAAAGCAGCATCCGCACTCGTCCGGGGGGTCGGGGCAGAGTCTGGTGAGGCTCTGACAGGGAAGCAAGGGGATCGACTGGACCGATCTTCCAACCGGTCGAATGGTGACCGCAGTGGTCGCAGTGGAGAAAGACGCCGCTGGCATCCCGCTGCACGGCGTACTCGTGAAGACGAAACAAATGACAGCTCAACCACCGCACCACGGCCGAGTCTCCTGAGACCCCAGTGGAGGGATTAGGAAGCTACTCAACAACGGAACAGCTGTCAAGCGCATTGTCGGGCTTTAGCCCCAAAGAAAACTTGGCCGCAAAATGTGGGGCCGCAAGGTCATCTGCGTCCCAAGATATTGGTGTCACGCGCGTGCTTTGGGTGAATCCACAAATTCTTCCACAGTTGTGGAAAACGCTATTAACAACTGTGGAAAACTGCGACCCCCATCACGCGGACTTCTTTGGAAAGACGATCTGAAGAACCCCGTTGATCAGGAACTCCCGATGGTGCCCAGAGTCGACATCGGGTGGCAGCTCGAAGGGTTCCTCAAACTGCAGCTCCCCCCTTGTGGCACGCAGCAGAGCCTGCCCCGGGGTGAGTTCCAGCACAATCTCTGTCCTCCTGAACCCTCCCAGATCAATCACGATCATGGCTTCCGCCGGCTCGTTGAAGATATCGACGACCGGGCCCCGAACGCGCCCGAACGCGGACCGAAAGCGTGCCTTCACCGGCTTGACCCGAAACCCTGCACGTTCGAACTTGACCGCGTGCGGCAGGCCGAATCCGGCCCCGGCGCGGCGCTCTCGCCACACATCGGACATGATTCGCGGAGGGATGCTTTTGATCACCTAGCCACTCGCGTCGGCTGTCTCGCCGGCTTCAACTTCTCAGAGGTCGAAGCGTCGAGCAACCTTCAAGGTGGTGATGTAAGGTCCTGGACCGGCGATACTACCGGCCTGACTCGCTCAAGGGCAAGCTGCGTGCCCGGATACCGCAACCCGACTGTTTACCAGCGTTCGCATGCAATCCCAGGCACCTGCGTGATCTGCGACGCGGGAACCTTGCGTTCGATACAACGATTCGTGAAGGATCACGCCGGGCGAGTGCTACAACTTGTGTTGGAGGAGTGGACGGAAGTGAGAGACTGCTACCTTGCGGGCCGACGGGAAGAGGGAGCGAAGTTACATCCCTGGCATCGACTTTACCCCGCTCAGGGCGAGAGCCAAAGCCCGGCCCGACGCGGTCAGTGCACCCTCAATTCGGCCGCATCGTCTCTACGTCGGCGAGCGGCGCACGGCTTAGTAGCGGACGTTCCGTCTGTTTTCCCTGACACTTGCGATACCGAAGCCGCATCTGCCGCTTGATTTGAGGAAGATCTCTCCTGCTTGGGTTTCGACGGTTCGGCTCCCGCGGCAACCAAGCGCTGCGAACCGCGCGGCGTGGACTTTCGCCGCTTCCCACCAACGGCTCGGGTGCGAGCCCCGGCGCTGGCGGTCGCGGTCAAGACCTGTGGCCCACGCTCGTAGTTAGGCGGCCGTTCTGGTTGCAGATCCCAGCCCGGACTGCGGTAGCCACAATCCGGGCAAACCAGCGCCATTCGGCCCGTTTCGTGCTCCACTCTCGCACCGACGTGCCGACATATGATCTGCCGCATGCGTTGGATCATCAGCTCCCCCGTCGTCTCGCTTTCTTGACAGGCGAGGAACAGGTTCCGGCAAGCAGCCGCTAGGCGGTCCCCACGGCAGCCTTCACAGCGGTCAGTCGCTCTTTTAGCTCGGCCATCTCTGCCAGGCGCTGCTCCTCAACGGCGGCCAGTCGCGCTTCTAGCTCTACTAGGCGCTGCCCGTCGGGTTCGGGCCGGGCATGCCGGTCAAACGCGGGGTGGTTGACCCACCAGTCCATCCCCATTTCCTTGGCCTTGTCCACGGAGCAAATCACGAGACGCAACTGGATCGTCAGGAGCTCGACCTGAACGAGCTGGATCCGGATGTCGCCCGCAATCACGATCCCCTTATCCAGAATGCGCTCGAGCAGATCCGCCAGCGTGGCGCTCTGCACGGACTGCACGATCCCACGCTGCGCACCCCGCTTTTGATTCATGGCACACCTCTACAAGAGTTTGCCGAGCGGACCGAGGTCGATGTTGAGATCCTCGCGCTCTAGCTTGAACACCCGCCGCAGCCTTTCGATCTCTTCGGCCTGCCGCATCAGCGTCGTCCCCAGTCGCTCGATCTCGGCTTCAGTCAACGCGCCGCCTTCCATGCGCTGGATCGCTTGCCGCTCCAGCAACTCGTGAAGCAACTTGATAAGCGTCAGGACCAGGCGTCCCAGGCCATTCTTCGTGTCGTCGGGCCTGAGATTCAGGCCGCCCGGCTGCCCCGCTACGCGGACAGCCGCGGCATCCGTGCTTTCTCGTCGGGCTTCCAGGCGCGGAAACAACGAAGTCCGGTCCTCCAGCACACGGGCGAACTCGTCAAGAGCCTGCGACTCGGGCGCTGCTTCAGCGATGTCCATCGGCGGCCTCCGGAGCGGTCGGGGCTGAGATCGTGGCCAGGCTCCGAGCCTTCTCGATGGATGTGATGACCACTTGCAGTCCGAGATAGATCAACTCGATGTCAGCCACTGAAATCGTAAGCTCACCCACTACCACCGCGCCCTTGTTCAGCACGCGGTCGAGCGCCTCGCATAGGGAAACGCGATCTTGGGCGCTGAGGGTCGGCGCCGTCTCGATTGACCGGACGTCCATCGTCTCTTCCTCGTGCCGTACAGCGCTCGCCCCAGATCGTCGAGCCGCTCCATACCCCGAGGCTCCGCACCACGAAACACTACCGTCACATGGGCCGCGGGACGGAGGTTTCTGAGCTGCCGGTCGACGCATGCCTCTCTGCGGTTCAAAGCCGAACAGAGCGCACAGTCCTGGGGCGAGGTGACCAGGTTGACGAACAACACAGGGACGCTGATGCGCAGCCGGTCGCAAGCCGCCAGTAAGTCGCCGGTCTCCTCGCGCACCATCTCGGTGGCATTGGTCACCACGTAGATGGCCGTTCGAGCGGGGTCGCTCAGTAGGGCCCGGAATCGCTTCAGCTCTTTAGAGAGCTCCACTAGCCGCTCGGAAACCCTAGGAAGCCGCAGAATCCTACCATACTTCAGGAAGAGGTCGAAGACGACCTTGAGCCAGCGTGCGATCACGTCCGGCGTTTCAAGAAGCCGAAGCAGATGACCCGTTGGGGCCGCATCCAGGATGAAGACTTGGTGGGCCTCCCGGTCCATGAGCGCCGTGGCCCGAGCGAGCGCCATGACCTCGTCCACGCCCGGTGGGGACAGATCAAGAATGCGCTCCATCACCTCCCGGTCAAACGGGAGATCGAGGTCCGGCAGCAGGCGAGCGAGCGTTCGCTCCAATTCCCCTGCGTACTCCGCCTTCAGGGCGTCGAATTCCGCCTGGGCATCGATCGCCATCGCTGTGAGTCCGTCGCCCACGCGCGTCGGGGCAGCGCCGACCGGCCTCGCCAGACACGCGGAGAGGGAGTGAGCGGGGTCTGTCGAGAAAAGAAAGACGTTCCCGTTCTGTCGCTCGCGGGCCAGGCGCAACGCGGTTGCGCAGGCGAGTGTCGTTTTCCCAACGCCGCCTTTCCCGGCGAAAATCAGAAGTGTTAGGCCGAGCGGCAGCGGCGCCGGAGAGTTCACCATCGGCGGCGCAACGGCGATGCCTTCGCGAACAGGCGGCTCCGACGGTGTGAGCGGCGCGGCACCCTGCCAGAACCCGGCGAGACCTTCGGCGCCACGAGGCTCATGCGGGTAGAGTGGGATACCCCAGAGGCGACACTCCCGTAGTCGCCGGCGGAGGCGCTCGACCTCAACCATCTGATGAGCGCGTCCCGCCGCACACGCCCGACAGCCACTGGTTGGAAACAGGCGGTTGACGAGGATGTCAGTCACCGGAACGTGCAGCCGCTGGAGCTCCAGCACAAGGTCTGCGGTCTCGGCGACGCCCAACGCCTCGGCTAGCGCCACCGGTACGAAACAACATCCAAACGGGTCGCGCAGGGCGCCCTGGACGCGGTCGACCGCCGCTTTCAGGTCCAAAAGGAAGGAGTCCAGCTCGTCACGCCGGTAGGTGCCGCTGAAGAGCTGCTTCATGTAGCGATGCTTGGCCAGGAGCGCATCCAGCGCGTCGAGCCACCTCCCGACGAGGGCAGGCATTTGGAGCAACCGCAGCGTGTGGCCCCACGGCGCCGTGTCGACGACGATGGTCCGCCAGGTTCGGCGCTCGACCAATGCGGCGATCTCCAGGAACGCCACCAGTTCATCGAGACCGGGCAGCGACAGGCTCAGGAACTGGGTGATGTCGTGGTCGTCCAGGAAGGTGCCACGGGCCGCAATCTCCTTGAGTATCGCGCCGTGGGCCGCCTTGAACGCCGCGAGGCGTTCGTCGGCGTCGAGTTCGAGAAGCGTGAGGTTCGCTGGGAGAGTGGAGCCGGCCACACTGTCAGCCAGCGAGTGGGCCGGGTCGGTGGAGACCAGCAAATAGGGGTGCTCGGGATCCCGCCGGGCCAGCCTCAAGGCGGTGGCAGTCGCGCAGGTGGTCTTTCCCACCCCTCCTTTGCCCCCAAAGAGAAGAAGACCAGGAGGCAGAGCGCCAAGAAATGGCGGCAGCCGCATGTCCACAACTGGTGCCGTTCCAACTATTGCTTCCAAGTTCGGCTGACTCCATGTTGTCTCTGCTGCCACTCCAGGTTCCGATTTCGAATAGCCCGAACAAGCTACAACGGCACTCTAGGCCTCCCCGTCCTCCTCCTCATCTTCGCTGCCTCGGTTGTCGTCGTCGTCCTCGTCGGCCTCATCGTCGGAGTCCGACTCTTCGGCTCGCGCGCGGATGCTCTCCAGCCGATCGAGGAGCCGGCGTTCTTGCGCGTCGAACTCGGCCTCCGTGATTCGGCCCGTCTCCAGCATCATGTAGAGTTGCCGCAATTCTTCGGTGATCGCGTCCGCCTCGTTGGCCAGTTCCTCTTGCGCCGCCTCGTTGATCTTCTCGACAACCCACAGGAGGCCGCGGAACGGACCGAGTAGCAGATCGTCTACAAGGAGCATAGTAGTCTACGTTCGGTTCGAGTCTCGCCTACAGGCGGGCTTGCGCCGGGGTGTGCGCGGAACGGAGGTCCAGCGCCATGTCGACGAAATTGTGGGGCGCCCAGGGGCCGCTGTAGTCGAACGCATAACTGTTGTCGAAGAGCTTGGCGGCCTCAAGCACGGCGGCCTCGAACTTTTCCTGCCGGTGACGCTCCACCAGGCACGCGAGATTGGCAACCTCGCGTTCGTTGCGCAGCTTGTTACGCTTGATCTCCACGCACTT
>JACOUA010000076.1 GCA_016178075.1 Acidobacteriota bacterium | reverse complement strand
ATCTCACGCCGCCGGTGGGCCTGAATCTGTTCCTCGCGTCGTATCGCTTCAAGCGGCCGCTGGTGGAGGTGACGGCCGCCGCCCTGCCGATGCTGGCGATCCTCGGCTTCGGCGTGCTGATCATCACCTACGTGCCGTGGCTGACGACCGGCCTGCTGGGGATCTTCGGGAAGCTGCGGTGAGGGACGGCTAGTGTCCTGTCTCCGTAATTCGTGACATAACTCCCGGGCGGGGCATCCCGGCTGGCTGCGTTGCTCGTCGCTTACATAGTCCCGCTATGCGCGCTCCTCGCGCCTTGCCATCCGGGCGCCGCGCTCCGGGACTTATGCCACGAATTACGGAGACAGGACACTAGCGGATCCGCCAGCCGTTCACCGGCCCACCGTGGAGGAACTTCTCCGGCGTCATGACGCCGTCGCGTTTGAAGACCATCCCGTCTTTCATCACGAACTGCACGCTCCGCAGCGCGTCGATGTCCTCGAGCGGGTTGCCCGGCACCGCGATGACGTCCGCCGGCAGGCCGACCCGAATCGGGCCGCGCCGGCTCTCGATGTCGCAGACCTTGTAGCCGTTGGTCGTCATGATCTTGAGGATGTCCTTCGCCGGGATGCCGGCCGCCTTCCAGCTCAGGAGAAAGTTGATCACGACCTCGCCGCGGTTCATCCCCGGGATGTAGTAGTCGGCGTCGGTCGAGAACGCCATCTTGACGCCGTTGGCGTAGGCGCTCTTCAGGCCGGCGACCGTCCGCTCGAACCCCTGCTGCGATCCGCGATACGGCGTAAAGGGCGTCTCGGTCCCGACGCGCCAGATGCCCTTCTGCGCCATCAGCTTGTGCAGCTCGTCGGTCAAGGCGCCTGAATGCTCGATCGACCAGATGCCCGCTTCGATCGCGCGGCGCGCGCCGTCCTGCGTCTGCACGTGTCCCGCCACCTTCATGCCGGCCTTGGCCGCCTCGCTGACGAAGAGCTTCATGTCGTCGACCGAATAGCCGTACGGCTTGCAGTCGACGCAGATCTTGATCACCTTCGCCCCGAACAGGATGTTCTGCCGCACCGCCTTGACGATCTCGTCGTGCGTGTCGGCGTCGAGGTACTCCGGATAGACGATGTTGTGGTCCTTCGCCATCTCCGGCGTTGGAAAGAACTGTCCCCCCATCGTCCCGATGATCAGACCCGAGTTGATGATCGTCGGCCCCGGGAGCCATCCCTGCTCGATCGCGACGCGCAGCGCGGTGTCTGCATAGTTGGCGTTGTTCCCCAGGTCGCGTTCGATCGTGAAGCCCGCCGACAACAGCTGCATGCCGTTCGACGCGGCCTGAATCGCCCGGATCGCCGTGGAGTCCAGGACGTAGGTCAGGTAATAGATGTTGTTCTCCGGCTCCATCTTGTACGTGATCGCCAGGTGGTTGTGGGCGTCGACCAGCCCGGGGAGCACGCTGAGCTTCGACAGGTCGATGACCTCGGCGCCGGCAGGGATGGTGAGGTTCGGTCCAACCTGGCGGATGGTGCCGTTGTCGACCAGGATGATCTGATTGGCCGCCGCGGTGCCGGCGTCCGGGTCGATCAGCCGCCCGGCCCGGATGGCGATCGATCGCGACCCGGTCTGTGGAGTTTGAGCTTCGAGGGTCCCGCCCGCGGTGATTACGGCCAAGCAAACGACGATGACGATTGAGGCTCTCGAGACTCTCTGTCGCATACGCTCTCTTTTTTTGGTTTGGCGGTGGGGCCCACCCCCACTCACGCTCGCCAGGCTGACTCGTTACAACGGTCCGCTTAGGACCCGTCCCGGAATAAGTGCACCATTCTGGACGCCGAGGCATCCCGCCGGGCTTCGTTGCTGGTGGGCCTCCTTGTTTGTTCAGGCCCCGGCTCCAGCGCCACCGGCCTGCCATCCACGAACACGCGCTGGATCGTGGTCTTTTCGTCGAACAGATCGCCGGTCGTGACGATCACGTTGGCGATCTTCCCCTTCTCGATCGATCCGAGCCTGTCGGCGACGCCGGCGATCTTCGCGGCGCTCGTCGTGAGGGCCCGAAGGGCCGCCTCGGACGAGAGGCCCGCCTTGAGCGTCCGGCTGGCGTTCTTGAGGAAGTCTTTCGGATCCGACAATCCGCCGGACCGGAATGCGAACGTGATGCCCGCCTGATCGAGGGCGGCCGCAACTTTCGGCACATTCGCTCTCAACTGCAGCTCGCGCAGCGGCTCGTCCGCGTCAGGGGCGAGCAGGCGCGATCGGGTGGGGAAGTTCAGGTCGACGATCACCCGAGCGCCGGCGGCCTTGAGCTCGTCGGCGACCTGGTTGGCCTCCTGCGCGCCGGTGACGATCGGGTCGAGCTTGAACTCGTTCGCCATCGCCAGGGCGCGCCTGATCTCGCGCGCCAGATCGGCCTCGAACGCGACCGGCAGCTTGCCTTCGAGCGCGGGCCCGAGCGCTGCGAGCGACTGGTCGTAGGTCGGCCGCGCCACGCCCTTGACGCGGTCGTACCGCGTCCATTCGAGCTGGTAACGCTGCGCGTCGACAAGCGACTGGCGCACGAAGGCGATGACGCCCATGAGCGAGTTCGGATAGGCGTTGCCCTGCGGCCGTTGCGTGAAGGCCACGTGCAACGCCACCGGCGTCTTGACGACCAGCAGACCGCGGCGCGGGTCGGCGACGCTTCCGATCTGCGGCTGGTCGGGAGGTGCCGCCGTGTTGACGAGTGAGCTGCGCCCGCTCATGACGTCGCCGGGCGGCGTCGCGAGCGCCGTCGTGACACCGGCCTGCGCGAGCCTCCTCAGTTCCGGCGGGTCCGGCTTGAGATAGTTGGCGGCTTCGAGCTGGGGCCGCAGGATCGATTCGCGCTTCGCCCGCTCCACATCCTCTGTCGTCCTGGCTGCCGCCGCCCGCGCGGGTGCGGAAATCTCCAGACCCGCCGAGGTGCCCATGTCGATCACGGCCGGCACGCTGACGCTCGCGCCGACGGCGTCGATGAGGCCGCCCCGAATCACGACCGTCGCGTTGTCGAGCGCCGGGCCCGCGCCGGTCACGACCCGCGCGCCCCGGATGGCGTAGATGTGCGGCGCGTCGGCGTGCAGCGCGACGAGAGCTGCCAGTACGCCGGTCGCGAGCGCGCATGACAGAATAAGTAGGTTCTTCATATTCGTCCTCAAAACCGGTCCCCCGATCCCCGACCCCTGTTCCCCTCTTATTGCCGTGTCATGTACCGCTCGTACAGCGCGTGGTGACGGTTGTCGAGGCCCACGTCCTGGCCATTGATGATCACGTGCGTGATCTCGGTCCGGATCTCGAGCGGGTCGCCCTTGCTGACGACGAGGTTCGCGATCTTGCCCGGCTCGATGCTGCCGAGCCGATCGCCGACGCCGAGGATCTGCGCCGCGTTGATCGTCAGGGCTTTGATCGCCTCGGCACGCGGCAGACCCCAGGCGACCGACAGCGCCGCGTTGTAGGGAAGCAGCCTGGCGTTCGTGTTGCCGCCGCTCGAAAAGGCGAAGAGCACGCCGGCGCGTTGGAGCTCGCCCGCGATCTGATAGCTGGCGGCGTGGCTCATGTCCTCGCGGCTCGGCAGCGTGAGGATCGAGCTGAGCACGACCGGAATGTTCTTCTCTTTGAGGAGCGGCGCCACGATCGGGGCTTCGAGGCCGCCGCTGATCACGAGCTTCACGTTCGCCCGGTCGGCAAACGCCACCACGTCGCGGATCTCCTGCTCGCGCTCGGCGCGCGCGATGAGCGGCGCGCGGCGCTCGACCACCGGCACGAGCGCGTCGAGCGTCCAGTCGATCGTTCGAGAGGCGGCCGGGACCTTCGCGTAGGCGCGCGCCTGATCGAGCAGCCGCACGAGCTCCTCGAGCCTGGCGTCGCGTTCCTTCTTGAGGTCGTCGTACTGGCGTGTCCGGTCGGGATTCTGCCCGAACCCGCCGCCGCCCCGGCCCCCGCCGCCAATCGCCGGGAACTCGAAGGCGATCCCGACATTCGGCGCGACCGTGTTTTCCTCCCACGTCCAGCCGTTGAGGTTCATCACGGCGACCTGGCCGCCCAGCATCCCGCCGGCCGGCGTGACCGCCACCGACGTCACGCCGTTGGCGCGCGCGATCGGGATCGCCTCGCTGTCGGAATGAAACGCCACCTGGGTGCGGAGCTGCGGGTTGAAGTCGAGCATCTCCTGATCGTCGGCGAAGCCGCGGGCACCAGGCTCCGCGAGCCCCAGCGTGGAGCGCGCATCGATCCATCCCGGATAAACCGAGGCCCCGGCGGCATCGATCACCTTCGCACCGGCCGGCACCTGGACATCGGCGCCGACCGCGTCGATGCGGCCGCCACGGATCACGATGGTGCCGCGCTCGATCTCCGGCCGCGTCACGGGAACGATCCGCGCGTTGGTAATAGCCACGACCGGCCCGCCCGCCTGACGCGACCGGGCGTCCTGAAGCGCTCTAAGGGCTCGATCGAGTGACACCGCCGCGGCTCGAAGAGCGGACGCCGTTCCAGCAGTCCCGACGCTGGCGTTGTCATCAGCCGACGGCCCTGTCCCAGGCGACGTCGAGGGGCCGCCAGGCGACGCCATGCGCGGTTTGTCCTGGTTCTGGTCGGTCGTCGGCGGCGATCGCCGCTCCGCTCGCTCGACCATCACCAGGGTGTCCTTCTCCTTCTTGAGCTGCGTGAGCCGCCGCTCCTCCGCCTGCCGGTCGTAATAGAGGGTGCCGTCGATGTAGCTGCGATCGACGATCGCGTAGCTGCTGAGCGGATGGTGGCTCCAGATGACGAGGTCGGCGTCTTTGCCGGCCTCGAGCGACCCGACGCGGTTGTCGATCCGCAGCTGCTTCGCCGGATTGATCGTGACGAGCGCGAGCGCTTCGGCCTCGCTCAAGCCACCCCACTTCATCGATTTGGCCGCCTCGGTGTTGAGCCGCCTCGCGTGCTCGGCGCTGTCGGAGTTGATCGAGACGACCACGCCTTTTCGCGTCATCAGGGCGGCGTTGTACGGGATCGCGTCGATCGCTTCGATCTTGTAGCCCCACCAGTCGGAGAACGTGGAGGCGCCGGCCCCGTGCGCCGCGATCTCTTTCGCGACCTTGTAGCCTTCGAGCACGTGCTGGAAGGTCGCCACCTTGAAGCCGACCTCCTCCGCCAGCCGGATCAGCATCAGGATCTCGTCGGCCCGGTACGAGTGTGAGTGGACGAGGCGCTTGCCTTCGAGGATCTCGACGAGCGGCTCGAGCTGCAGGTCGCGGCGCGGCTCCAGATTGAATGGCGGGGACCCCGCGCATCCGCGCGATCCCGGCGAATCCGACCCGGATCCTTCGCACGGCCGCACCGCGCCAAGCTGCTCGCTCGCGGGGCCCCAACGCCCCGCTCCGCTCGCCGCAGTGTTGCCACCGGCGGCCGTGCGGCGCCGGTAGTCCTGCCACTCTCTCTGATACGCCTTCGCGCGGGTGAAAGCGTCGCGGATGACGAACTCGACGCCCGGACGCGTCAGCGGGTAGCGGCGCGGTGCGCCCTGCTGTCCCGGGCCGAGGTCTTTCGGGTTCTCGCCGAGCGCGAACTTGATGCCCGGCATCGCGCCCTCGAAGTAGAAGTCTTCCGCGCGGGTCTTCCCCCACCGCAGCTTGATGACCTGGTTCTTGCCGCCGATCGGGTTCGCGCTGCCGTGCAGCACGTTGGCCACCGTCAGACCGCCGGCCAGGTCGCGATAGATGTTGACGTCGGTCGGATCGAACACATCGTCGATGCCGGTCATCGAGCTGACCGTCGTGCCGCCTTCGTTGATCGAGTCGGCGGCGATGTGCGAATGGCAGTCGATGATCCCGGGCGAGACGAAGCGTCCCGTCGCGTCGACGACCTCGGCGTCGGAGGGAATCGCGACCTGCGCGCCGACCTCGGCAATCTTGCCGTTGCGGACCAGGACGATGCCGTTCTGGATCACGCCCTTCGTCACGGTCAGGACGGTGCCGCCTTTGATGGCGAAGACACCGCCAACTGGGACTGCTGTTGCGCGCGGCGCGCCTTGGCCGTGCAGGATCGACTCGACGGCCCCGCTGAAGGCCAGAGCGAAGACGACGGCGACCGACACGAACAGAACTCGGCGTCTCACGGGAACCTCCAGGTAAGGAAGCCGCGCTAGTGGGAGAGGAAACTCTACTGCCAAGACGCGGAACATTCAAACGGTGGTGCGACCGTCGGCCGAAGCCTGCTAGTGGGTCAGTTTGGTGCTCGCCCCGTTCGGCCGCGCGGAAAAACACGCCTCCGGCATCGCGTTCGGCGAAGCCCACAGCCCAAAGCCGCCTTTGGGGTACACTGCCGCGAATGTCCTCTGCTCTCAGCCTGGTTCTCCTGGCGATAGCGGCTGCAGCCGTCCTGGGCTTCTCCCTCATCACCTTCTTCTTCGCGTACCGGGCCGAGCGCCGCGTCGGCTCCGTCGTCGCGGGCCTCGACGCGGTGGCCCGTCGTATCGAGCAGGTGAACGGCGGCTTCAACGCCCGGCTCGACGGCGCGACCGGGGAGATGAGCCGCACGCTCGTTGAAGGCCTGCAGCGCACGACCGAGACGCTGGCGGCGAGCATCGGGCGCGCGCGCGAGGAAACACGTGCGCGGCTCGACGAGAAGCTCATCGAGGTCACGGCCAGGCTCGGCGATCTCAAAGCCACGAGCGATCGCATTGTCGAGTTCAGCCGGAGCCTGGACGAGTTCCAGCGCATGCTGCAGACGCCACGCCTGCGCGGCGAGTTCGGCGAGTTCGCGCTCGAGCAAATGCTGGCGGACGTCATCCCGGCCGAGTCCTACGAATGTCAGGCTCTCGTCGGAGCGTTTCGGGTCGACGCGCTCGTGCGGACACCGCATGGGGCCCTCTGCATCGACAGCAAGTTCCCGCTCGACAATCTCCGCCGCGCGCTGGCGTCTTCGGATCCACAGATCCGCGAGCAGCTCCTGAAGCAGTTCGCTGCCGACGTCCGCGGCCGCATCGACGAGATCGCGGTGCGGTACATCTCGCCGCCCGAGACGCTCGAGATGGCGCTCATGTTCGTCCCGGCGGAGAACGTCTATTACGAGCTCCTCAACCGGCCGGAGCTCCTCGAATACGCACGGACGCGCCGCGTCGTGGCGGTCTCGCCCAACACGATGTACGCCTACCTGCAGGCGCTGGCCATCGGGTTTCGCGGTCTCAAGATCCAGAACGAGGCCCGGAAGGTCGAGCAGATGCTCTCGGACCTCAGGGCTCGGTTCGAGCGCTTTCACGACCATTTCGTCAAAATCGGCCGCCATCTCGACAATGCCCAAGCTCAGTTCGCAGGGGCGGCCCGGGATGTCGACCGTTTCCAGGGAGCGCTGGATGGTCTTCGGGTTGGCCGATTGACCGAAGAAGACGAGGACCAGGTTTCGGCCGAATCCGCCGGGGTCGGGCCATCGTAGAACCACACGTGGCTTCCAGCCCAGCCGGACGGGGTTCGGGCCATTTGAAGGGAATTTCCAACGGGCCGGCGGTGTTCAGGAGTAACGGTCAGGACTGTCGTGACGGGCTTTTACTTGACAGTCCGGTGACACAGGCCGTATAAACCGGCCTGCGACGGGTTTCCGGCAGGTATCTTTTCCAACTCACATCCTGAGTTCACAAGGAGGACAGGGAACATGCGGAAGTTTTACGCGGTTCTGGCGGCGGTGGCGATTCTGGTTGCCTTCAGCAGCCCGGCCGTCCTCGCCCAGAAAGACGCCAAGGAGACGACGATCTCCGGCAAGCTGATCGACGGCGCCTGCTACACCAAGCTGGGCAAGGACAAGGCGGTCGCCGACGGCCACAACAACTGCAACATGAAGTGCGCCAAGAGCGGTTCGCCCCTGGCCATCTTCACCACGAAGGAAGAGATCTACACGGTGACCGGCGACTACACGAAGGACAACAACGCGAAGCTGTTGGATTTCGTGAGCAAGCAGGTCGAGGCGAAGGGGCACGTGATGACGGACAAGGATGGGAAGAAAGAGCTCCATCTGATGTCGATCAAGGAGGTCGACACCAAGCCGTAACGCTCCGGGAACCGGTTCGGAACATGAAGCCCCGCGCTCCCGCGCGGGGCTTTGCTCTGTACGCTGACCAGGGAGCGAACCCTATAGTTTCTCTGTGTGCTCTGTGGGCTCTGCGGTGATCGGGGGTGTGTTTTTTCAGGCTCTTCAACGCTGCGGGCTTGCCTCGACCCGGAGCTGATCGCCGACTTCGGTCCGCGCGGCGGCGCCGGCTGGAAGCTCCACGACGGCCAGCGCGCCCAGTGCGCCAGCCAGGCGCCACGCCCCCAGCTCGCGGGAGATCTTCAAGACACGGCCGTCTGCTTTCGCGAACACGACATCGATCGCGAACTGCATGAAGAACGTGTGGACGCTCGAGCAGGGGGCCAGGATCATGCCCGAGCCTGCCGGCAGGTGCGAGCGGCCCAAGAGCCCCTTCCGGCGGGTGCGGGAATCGAGGGCCGGCTCGATCCGCTCCGCGAGCGGTTCGCCAGTCCGAACGTTGACGAGCGCGAAGCGCTCGGCCGGTGCATCGAGCGCCAGGAGCGGATCGAGGAAGGAGTGGCGAGGGACCTTACGATGGAAGGGGAACACGTCCGGCTCAATGCTCAAGGCTCAAGAAGCCATGAGCCGTCAGACTTCTCACTTCTCACTTCAGTCTGACTTGCGACCGTATCAGACTTGCGGCACGAGGCGGGCGAGCCGATCCGTGAGCAGATCCCACGCGCGCGCGACATGGCGCTCCTCGGTGCGCGGATGGCCGATGGCGATCCGCAGCGTGAAGCGGCCGTCGAGTTTCGTATGTGACAGGAAGACGTCGCCATCGGCGTTCACCGCGTCGATCAGCCGCTCGTTGAGCGTGTCGAGCGAATCGTCGCTCCACACTCCGCCGCGCGGCCGCGCGCGAAAGCAGACGACGCTCAGCGGAACCGGCGCGACCCGCTCGAAGTCGGGATGGTCGTCCACCCAGCCGGCAAAGCGCTGGGCCAGCGCCATGTGCGCCGACAGCCGCTCCCGGAGGCCCGCCGACCCGTAGTGGCTGAGGATCATCCACAACTTCAGTGCGCGGAACCGCCGCCCGAGCTGGATCCCGGTGTCCATGAGATTGCGCGCCGCACCCGCGTCCGCCGTCGTCAGATAGTCAGGCGTCAGGGCGAAGGCGCGCCGGAGGATGTCCATGTGGGGCGTGTAGAAGGCGCTGAGGTCGACCGGCGTGAAGAGCCACTTGTGGGGGTTGACCACGAAAGAATCCGCGCGATCGCAGCCGGCGAGGATGGCGCGCTTCTCCGGCACGATGGCCGCCACTCCCGCGTAGGCCGCGTCGACGTGCAGCCAGAGATTCTCCTCTCGACAGATTTGGGCCAGCGCCGGAACCGGGTCGATGCTGGTGGACGAGGTCGTGCCGATGGTCGCGACGACGGCGATTGGCAGCAGGCCGGCCGCACGATCCGCACTGATCGCGTCGCCGAGCGCGTCGGGTCGCAGGCGGAACTCGGCGTCGCCCGGGATCTTTCGGAGCGCGCGGTGGCCGAGTCCGAGGAGCATCGTCGCCTTGTCCACCGACGAATGCGCATGCTCGGAACAGTAGAGCCGGAGCGGCGGCAGATCGAAACGTCCGGCCATCCCACGTTCGCGCACGCCCGGGACGGCGCGCTCGCGGGCCGCGGCCAGCGCGTGCAGCGTGCTGACCGAGGCGGTGTCGTAGATCACCCCTTCGAACGCCCGAGGAAGCCCCATCAGGTCGCGCAGCCATCCGAGCGCGACCTCTTCCAGCTCGGTGGCGGCCGGGCTCGTGCGCCAGAGCATCGCTTGCTGGTTGAGCGCGGCGGCGACGAGCTCGCCAAGGACGGCCGGCTCGCACGTGTTGGCCGGGAAGTAGGCGAAGAACCCCGGGTGATTCCAGTGCGTGACGCCCGGCATGATGACGCGCTCGAAGTCGGCGAAGATGCGATCGAACGGTTCGCCCTGCTCCGGCGCGGATTGCGGCAGCGCCCGGCGGACGTCGCCCGGCTTCACCCGCGACAAGACCGGGTAGCGTTCCGGATGCTCGAAGTACTCGGCAATCCAGTCGACGAGTCGGTGGCCGTGGAGGCGGAACTCGGACGGATCCATTTCTAGTCCGCATGGGGCCCCACCCCCATGCGCAGCCGTCGCTTACGCTCCGGATCTTGTTTGTCGTGCTTTACTGGCTTTGTGTCGCTTGTACAATAAAGCCCCATGTCTGAGCCACTGTATACCAGTCGAGTCCGCGTCGAGCGGGTCAACGGACCGATCCGGCACGCGTACGTCCACCCGTTCACGGAACCCATTCGGTTCGGCGTGCACGGCGCCGTCAAACACTTCTACGGGGTCGAGCCGGACGAGGAGCTGCCGGCGACGCTCGACCACATCGTTGCGGCCGTCGGCGGTTGACTGCTGGGCACTCTTGCCGGCGCACTGGCAGTGCGTCAGATTCCGGTCGAGCGGGACACGATTCAGGCGTCAGTCGAAGGCGATATCGAAGCCGTCGACCGCGTGCTGCGGATCTCGCGGATCCGGGTGCGCTACTCGTTGAAGATTCCGGCGGGGATGCGGGAGGCCGCCGAGCGGGCCGTCGCCACGCACGAGCAGAAGTGCCCCGCGGCCACCAGCGTCAGGGGATGTATTCCGATAGAGATCACGGCGGAAATCACAGAGCAATAGATGGGAATCAAGCATTGAAAATCTGATGATTTTGAATCTGGTCGTTGATTGCCGATCGGGCAATTTGAAATCTGGTGATTCATTGTCAATTGAGCAATTGACAATGAATTGTCAATCGCTCAATTACCCAATCTGCCAATCAATTACCAGATTTCCAATCCCCAAATTTTCAATGCTTATCGTTCCACTTCAACCGTCACCGGTGACAGAATCCGAACGGTGAGGTTGGTGCCGGCCGGCAGCGTGACGGCATTTCGGTCGCTGGCCGCGACAGCGGCTGCCCCGCCCGCGGCGCCGGTCGCCCCGCCGATCGCGGCGCCCTTGCCGCCACCGAGGATCGCGCCGAGAATCGCGCCCCCGACCGCGGCGCCGCCAATCTTCGCCGCGCTCTCCTTCCCGGGTCCCGCACCTTCGCGATAGATCGCCTCCGTCGTCAACGGCACGCGGGTGCCGTCGGCGAGCACGAGCGTGTGAAACTTGATGCCGAGCCGCGCGCGCTCCTTGAACTTGCCGCCGCGCTCCACCTGCGTCACCGAGCCGAGTATCTGTGATCCGGCCGGAATCGCAACTCGTTCGCCCACGCGCACGTCGCGCGTCACCCGTGACTCGACCCGATCCTCCAGACGCGCACGCTCGCTGCTGAGCGGCGTGTCGAGCTGAAGACCGATGACCGAGTCGCTCGGGACGACGAGCTCCTCGTAAACCTTCGCTGGCGGCGACGGTGGGGACGTGTCGACCGGCGGCACGGGCGTCGTTTCGGCGACCGCGGTTGCGGGAGTCGAGGCCTGTGGCTGCGGCGCGTCGCCCGCCGCCGCGCTGCCGGACGGCCACGGCCGGTCGATACCTTTCCAGGACTGATCCGTGTTGCCGGCCGCCGCGCCGGAGGCTGAAGGGCTCGCGGCCATCGCTTCACGTGTCGAGCCGCCCGCACCGGGACGAACAACGCGGCTTGCCGTGGGCTTTGTGCGCCCCTCGCGCGACGCGTTCGCGCCGACCGCCGGGTGCTTCGACTCGGTGGACTTGATGTCGGGAGCGGCGCTCGACCCCGGGGCGTCGGGCCGCGCCGGTTCGACCAGCGCTTCCGATTCGCGCACTGGGGCCGTGGTCTGCGCAGTGCTGGCCGCCGCGGGGCTGGCGACAAGCTGTGAGGCCGGATCGGGTGAGCCCCCCACGGTCCCAGACTCACGGGCCGCGAAATACCCGCCAGCCGCCGCCGCGGCGAGGCACCCGAGGACGAGACCGGCGATCGCGAGAGGTTTCGACATCATAAGAGGACTCCAGGGCCTGGCTCGGATAGTGCGGAGCAAGAGCCGTACCCCGCCGTAATGGTAAAAACCGGCGGGTTTTTCTCGACTTCCGGGCCAGTCTATCAAAGGCCTCGAGACGGCTGTGCCCGGACGTGGACAGGGCTGTCCTGACAGCCCCGGCCGGGCCGCCCAAAACAGGCCTGACCGTCCAGCCACGGGGTATTCTGGGCACCACGGGGAAGGGGGAGGGATCCCAGCGTGAAACATGTCTTGTGACGTCGTCGTCGTGGGGGCCGGCATTATCGGCTGCGCGTCGGCCGATGAGCTGTCGCGGCGGGGGCATCGGGTCGTGCTTCTGGATGGGCGCACCATCGGCGCCGGCGCGACGCAGGCGTCGGCCGGCATCCTGGCCCCATACATCGAAGGGCACGATCTGACGCCGCTTCTGGAGCTGGCGGCGCGCAGCCTCGCGATGTACGACACGTTTGTGGCGCGCGCGCGCGCAGAGTCGGGCGCCGCGCTGGACTACCAGCGCACGGGCACGCTCGAAATCGCGCTGGACCTGTCGCAGTCGGCGCGGCTGCGCGAGCAGGAGCGCCGGATCCGCGAGTCGCGTATCGGCTGTCGATGGTTGTCTCGCGCGGAGGTCAGAGATCTCGAACCTGCGGTCAGCGCAGACATCGAAGGCGGATTCCTGGTCGAGCCGCACGGGTTCGTCTCTGCACTCGATCTGAGCCTGGCGCTCGTGAAGGCGGCGACGTCGCGCGGCATGGTGCTCGCCACGGGCGCGCCGGTCAGAGTCATCACGCAAAACGGGAACGCGCTTCGCGTCGACACCGACACGGGCTCTTTTGTCGCGCCGACTGTTGTCTTTGCGGCCGGGAGCTGGTCCGGCCAGATCGCGCTCGACGGCGTGGCACCGATTCCGGTGCGCCCGATTCGCGGTCAGCTGCTCGCGCTCGCGCGGCTGACCGGTTCGATCGGCCGCGTCATCTGGGGACCCGACTGCTACCTCGTGCCGCGCGCGGAGGGGCGCGTGCTGGTGGGCGCGACCGCGGAGGACGTCGGCTTCGACGAGCGCGTCACCGTGACCGGCGTCCGCGATCTTCTCGAGAGCGCGTGCGATCTGGTGCCGGAGCTGTGGCAGGCGAGCTTCGAAGGCGCCCGCGTCGGCCTTCGTCCCGCGACGCCCGACGAGATGCCGATCATCGGTCGATCGGATAAGCTGCCGGGGCTCGTGTACGCCACCGGCCATTTCCGAAACGGCGTGCTGCTCGCGCCCCTCACCGCGGCGCTCGTCGGGGATCTCGTCGAGGGGAACCTGTCGGATGCTGCCCTGCGGCACACGCGGCCGCAGAGATTCGGAGAGCTCTGAAGAGATTTGGTGATTTGTTGATGGAGCGGACCGATGGCCCTTTTGTCTCACAACGACATTGCGGAACGACTCAAAAGGCTCGATGGCTGGACCCACGAGGGAAACGCGATCAAGAAGCAGTTCGTCTTCCCCGGATTCCCGGAAGCGGTTGCGTTCGTGGCTCGTCTGGTCCCCCACGCCGAGCGGGCGGACCATCATCCCGACATTTTGATCAACTACCGTCGCGTCACGTTGACCTATTCGACCCACAGCGAAGGCGGGCTGACGGCGAAGGACTTCGAGGGCGCGGTGATGGCCGATTCACAAGCCCGGGCGACGCCGAGCGCGCGCGCCGCCCTGCGGGATACCGAGTAAGATCCGCCAGTTCCATCAGGAGGACCCATGAGATCCCAACCAGTGTGTGCATCACGACGCGTCGGGCGCCTGCTTGTGGCGACCGGGCTGGCGCTGGCGGTCGCGTCGACTTCGATGCTGGCAGGCCAGGGGCGCACCGCGGGCACGCCGCCCAAAGCGGCGCCACCTCAGAAAATCGACGCCGAGTACACGGCCAAGATCAAGGAATACACGCAGGACCCGCGCATCATGACGGAGCTGGTCGATCACCTGCCGGCCTCCGACACGGTGCCGTCGCCGCTGAAGGTCCTCGGCCGGATCATCGGCACCCCGGACGAGCTCACCTATTACAAGGACATGGTGCGCTATTACGAAGCGCTCGACAAAGCGTCGGACCGCGTGGCCATGTTCCCGATCGGCAAGAGCGAAGAAGGGCGCGAGCTGTACACGATCGTCGTGGCCGACGAGACGACGATCCGGACGCTGGACAAGTTCAAGCAGATCACCGCGCAGCTCACCGATCCGCGGAAGACCAGCGAGGCGCAGGCGAAACAGCTCATCGCGACCGGGAAGCCGATCTACTACGCCGTGTCCGGGATGCACTCGCCCGAGACAGGCGGGCCCGAGATGCTCATGGAGCTGGCCTATCGGCTCGCCGTCGAGGAGACGCCGTTCATCCAGCGCATCCGCAACGCCACCATCTTCGCCTTCACCCCGGTCATCGAGACGGATGGCCGGGAGAAGGTCGTGGACACGTTCTACTACCAGAAGAAAACAGGGAAGCGGCCGCCACCGGCGATGTATTGGGGCAAGTACGTCCAGCACGACAACAACCGCGACGGCATGGGTCAGGCGCTCAAGCTGACGCAGCACATCATGAGCGCGTATCTGGACTGGCACCCGACGGTGCTGCACGACCTGCACGAAGCGCAGTCGTATCTGTACGCGTCGACCGGCACCGGCCCCTACAACACGTCGCTCGATCCGCTCGTCGTCGACGAGTGGTGGATTCTGGCGAAGATCGAAGTCAGCGAGATGACCAAGCGCGGTGTGCCGGGCGTCTGGACCTACGGGTTCTACGACGGCTGGGTGCCGAACTACATGTTCTTCATCGCGAACAGCCACAACTCCATCGGGCGGTTCTACGAAGTCCAGAGCTACGGCCCGCGCGTGCAGGATCTGAATCTGCCGCCGACCACGACCAGCCGCGAGTGGTTCCGGCCGAACCCGCCGCTCCCGACCATCAAGTGGGGGCCGCGCAACAACACCAACATCCAGCAGAGCGCGCTCCTTTTCGCGCTTGATTACATCGCGCGCAACAAGGAGATGTTTCTCGAGAACTACTATTCGAAGAACAAACGTGCGGTAGAACGCGTGAAGACGAAGGGGCCGTACGCGTGGGTGGTGCCGGCCGGTCAGCGCCGGAAGGGCGAGGCGGCCGAGCTCGTCAACGCGCTGCAGCGCCAGGGCGTCGAGGTCCAGACGGCGGCCGCCACCTTCACGAGCGGAAGCCGGACGATCGAGGCCGGCGATTACATCGTCCGGATGGACCAGCCGTTCAGCACGCTTGTTGACATGCTGCTGGACGTGCAGTTCTATCCGCCGGCCAATCCCCGCCCGTACGACGACACCGGTTGGAGCCTGCCGCTCTTATACGACGTCAAGGCGTACAAGGTGGACGACAGGTCCATCCTCGATCAGAAAATGACGATGCAGGCGGGTCCGGTGTCGGTGCCCGGCACGATCACCGGAACCGGCAACGTCCTGATCGTGGATCACAACAGCGACAACAGTCTGGTGACATTCCGCTTCGCGAACGCGGGCGTCACGATGCTCGCGGCCGAGGATGAGTTCGAGGCAGCCGGCCGGAAGTTCGCGCCTGGCGCCTTCATCATTCCGGATGCGGATCGCGCGAAGCTCGAAGCGTCCATCAACCGGTTCGGCGTGAGCGCCTACGCGGTGTCATCGGTGCCGCCGGTCAAGACGCACGATTTGGACGTCCCGCGGATCGGGTACGTCCATTCGTGGCAGCGGACGCAGGACGAGGGCTGGGTGCGGCTCGCGTTCGACACCTTCAAGGTCCCGTACACGTACTTCGGCGACCAGAAGCTCCGCGAAGCCAACCTTCGCTCGAAGTACGACGTCATCGTCTTTCCGCACGTCGGCGGCAGCGCGCAGTCGCAGGTCAACGGCATGCCGATGACGGGCGAGCCGATCCCGTACCAGAAGACCGATCTGACGCCGAATCTGGGGGCGCAGGACTCGACCGACGACATCCGCGGCGGCATGGGCCTCGAGGGCCTCACGAATCTCGCGAAGTTCGTCCAGGACGGCGGCACCCTCATCGTCGAGGGATCGACGACGACGATCTTTCCGAACTACGGGCTGCTCGGCGGCGTGACAATCGAGGATCCGCAGGGCCTGTTCGTGCGGGGCTCGGTGTTGAAGGCGCTCGTCGCCGATAAGAAGAGCCCGATCGCGTACGGCTATTCGGGCAATCCGATCGCCGTCTACTTCAACCAGGAGCCTGTCATCAGCGCCAGCGGCCTGGGCGCGCTCGGTGGCTTCTTCGGCGGCGGGGGGCGGGGTGGTGGCGGATTCGGCGAGGGCGGCGGCGGGATTCCCGGCGTCGGGATGAACATCACGCCGATGGCGCAGCCGCCGCGTCTGGCGACGCTCGAGCCGGATCAGGCGCAGCCGCAGATGCAGGGCCGCGCCGGTGAGCGTCCTCCGGCGGATCAGACCGAGCAGATCCGGCAGATGGCGCAGGCGTTCGGCATCAACCTCAACGAGCCGGCGCCGCGCGTCGTGCTGCGCTTCCCGGCGGATCCGAACGACATGCTGCTCAGCGGCGCGCTCGTTGGCGGTGAGGCGCTCGCGAACCGCGCCGTCACGCTCGACGCGCCGCTCGGCAAGGGACACGTCGTGATGTTCGCCAACCGGCCGTTCTGGCGGTGGCAAACGCACGGCACGTATTTCCTCGCGTTCAACGCGATCCTGAACTGGAACGATCTGGTCGCGGGGAAGGCTCCGACGCGGACGCCGACGGAGCAGGGCGGCCGGCCCCAGTAAAAACTGCGTACTTCGAAGAGCGCAGAGCTGGCAGACATTTCAACCTTCGGGTGCCTGCCTGCGCTCTGCCTTCATCCTTCCCCCCACTTTTCTCGACCGGCCGCTCCGCTCGGTTC
>JACOUA010000075.1 GCA_016178075.1 Acidobacteriota bacterium | reverse complement strand
GCTCAGGGCAGGCCCTTCGACAGGGCTCAGGGCAGGCCGGCGCAGCGTCGTCCGCGGCCGCGGGGGGCGACAGCTGGCATCGCTCGTGGCCGACGGCCTCACACCGATCGAGAAGGTGCTCGTGCTTCAGGAAGTCCCGATGTTCGCGCGCGCCGGCGCCGACACGCTCGTCGCCGTGGCGGCCGTCGCCGAAGAGATCAAGCTGGAAGAGGGAGCTCTCCTGTACGGGGCATCGGATCGCTCCCGCATCTACATCGTGGTCTCCGGCAAGGTCGTGCTCGAATCCGTCGACGATCCGATCGGCCGATCGGCCGACGCGATCGCGGAGGCCGGAGACTCGATTGGTGTCTTCGAGACGCTGGGCGGCATTGCATCGACCCACCGGGCTCGGGTCGTCGACTACGGTCGAGCGCTGCGAATCGACCGCGAGACGCTCTTCGACGTCCTGCCGGAACACCTCGAGATGATGCGTGGGGTCTACAGTGCGCTGCTGCACGCAGAGGAACGTCAGCCGGCACCGTGATCGTCGCGCTCCACCTCGTAGCCGGATCCGCGCTTCGACACGTCGAACTCTTTGGATTTCCCGCGAGGGATGCTCAGCGAGCGCCAGTTCGTCCCGGCATAGTGTTTGGCCAGGAGGACGATCTGGCCTACGTGCGCGGCATAATGCGTCAACTGTCGATTGATCGCTTCGACGACGGTGTGGGCCTCTCCGCGGATGCGGATGGTCTTTGGCAGATCCTCGACGGCGAGCGACGAGATCGCCTGAAAGACGAGACCCCAGCCCTTCTCCCACGACGCGAAGATCCCCGCCCGTGCATCATCGGTCTCCAGCTCGAACTCACGGTCTCGGTCGCGATCGGGCTTCTCCCCGTCCGACGTGAGAAAGTCGGTCCAGCGCGACCGCATGTTGCCGGCCATGTGCTTCATGATGAGCGCGATGCTGTTGGCTTCGGGATCCAGCACGGCAAACAGGTGCTGGTCGTCGGTTTGGGCAAGGGCCTTGTCCGCCTGGCCCTTCAGCTTTCGCAACTGGAGCAGCACATCCTTCAGATAATGTTCGTCGATCATCAACGTCACAGCTCCTCTTTCAGCGCCAGCTCGTAGTGCCGGACACGACGGTCGAATCGCGTGAGCAATGGCTTGGCTTCATCGCTCACGACCGCGGATTCGAGATCGGCTCCCGCGAATCCCCGGATGGCATCGAGCGACTGCCAGATCGTGATGACGATGACCTCGACGGCTCCGGACGCGTCGGGCCGATTCATGAGCATCGCTCCAGCGTACCCCTCCAGGTCGCGCACCGTCGGGAGCACATGCTCCCTCACGTGCTCGGCATAGGCGGGCGCAAGCTCCTTCGTCGTCTGTGCCGACCAGACCCGCGCGATCACGATCGGCCGCCTTCCGGCGACGGATCTGCGACATTCGCGCCGATCACCACGTTCCAGGGCTTGATCTGCCAGCGAGGCACCAGCCCGTTGATCACGTACGGATCGCGGCGTGCGAACTCTTCAACGACCGAACGACCCTGCGCGCAGAAAATGAGGAGCGCTCCGTCAGGTGGATCCCCGAGCGCGCCAGCCAGCACAAGCTCACCGCGATGGTTGGCTTCCAGGGCGATTCGAAGATGCTCGGTTCGGTAGGGAGACCTGCGGGACACGAAATCATCGACGACATCGTACATGAGGGCGTAGTAGCTCACGGTGTGCCTCGCTCAGCAGAACGGGTACTGCGCCGCGCCCCTGATTGGAACACTGACAAGGTCATGACGCCAATGTTACCTTCCACCAAATCGAACGGAGGAGCTCTCGCCCGACGGACGGTCCGCGGTGTTCGTGAAAGACGGCCAGATTTACCGCGTTCGCACGAGCCGAGCACGGGCGGCGAGCGCCGTCGATCAGACGCAGAAGCCGCTCATCAAAGCCTGGGGCGTGAACAGCACGCCGCGCGGCTCGCCGGACGGCACGAAGATCGCCTTCGTGAGTACCCGCACGGATCACAGCTTCATCGGCGTCTACGACGTGCGCCGATCCCAGGGCTCACGGTGGCCGCGTTCAAGGGCGGCTACACGCTCTCGTTCTGGTGACGACGGAGGGGCGGTAAGACACGTCGTCGCGCTAAAGCCGGGACCGCGTGTGACTGGCCGGTGCGGCGTCGGTCCTGGCACTCGATACTCGCGGTCATCCTTGAACAGAGGTCTTGCGAGTTGCCGCCTGCGGGACGATCCGGAGCACGGTCTCGACGATGTGCCGCGCCGAGATCCCGAACCGGTCGAGCAGCTCCTCCGGCTTGCCGCTGCGGGGGATCTCCCGCACACCGAGACGAGTGACCGTCACGCCATCGGCGGCAAGGGCCTCCGCCACGGCGTCGCCCAGACCTCCGGCGGCGTAGTGATCCTCGACCGTGATGATGCGACCGGCTGTTTCAGCGGCCGCGCGCCTCAACGTCGCGCGGTCGACCGGCTGAACGGAATACGCGTCGATGATCCGGATTGACACGCCGCGCGTCCTCAGATCGTCGGACGCGGCAAGAGCTTCGTAGACGGTGATCCCGGCAGCGACGACAGTGGCGACGTCGCTTCGGCTCTCACTCAGCACCTTCGACCCACCGACCTCGAAGGTCTCGTCGGCCGCGTAGATCACCCGGGTTTTCGGCCGGCTGGTCCGAATGTAGACCGGCCCGCGGCGATGGATCGCGGCTTCGACCAGTCGCTCCGCGCTCACGCCGTCGCAGGGATACAGTACCGTGAAGTTCGGCTGGGCCCGCGCCAGCGCGAGATCTTCGAGGCCCATCTGCGACGGGCCGTCCTCGCCAATTGACAGCCCTGCGTGCGATCCGCAGAGCTTGACGTCGAGCCGGCTGATGGCGGTCATCCGGATGAAATCGGCGGCCCGCGTCAGGAAGCAGGCGAAGGTCCACGGAAACGGAATGGCACCGCGGCTGGCGAAGCCCATCGCCATCCCGAGCATCGCCTGCTCGGTGATGAAGCACTGGTAGAACCGATCGCCAAACGCCTTTTCGAACTTCTCGCTGAAGGTTGAGTTCTTCACGTCGGCGTCGAGGACGACGATGCGCGGGTCGCGCGCGCCGAGTTTCACCAGCGCCTCCCCGTACGCCTCGCGCGTCGCGACTTTGTCGCCAATCTTGTACGCCGGCGGGGGCATGGCCTGCGGTTCCTGCTGGGACCGACCTTCAAGCCGGCCCGGGCCGGCCTCTGCACGTACGCCTTCGGGCTTCCGGACGAGCTGCGCGCCGCTGACGTCCAGCGCACGGCGGTCGAGTTGTGCCTCGAGCTCGGCGATCGCTCGCGACAGCTCGTCGCCCTGCTTCAGCGGTTTGCCGTGCCAGCCGTCGAGATTCTCGAGAAACGACACCCCTCTCCCCTTCAGCGTTCGGGCCAGGATGATGCTCGGCCGGCCGCGCGTCTGCCGCGCGTTCTCGAAGGCGATCAGCAGGTGATTGAGGTCGTGCCCATCGACGACGAGGGCCTGCCAGCCGAAGGCCCGCCACCGCATGGCGAACGCCTCCATGTCGTGTTGCCAGAGCGTCGGCCGGCTCTGGCCGAGGCGGTTCACGTCGGTGATCGCGCACAGGTTGTCGAGCGCGTAGAAGTCGGCGAGCTCGGCTGCCTCCCAGACCGATCCTTCCGTCGATTCGCCGTCGCCCATGAGGACGTAGGTGCGATAGGACGACCCGATTCGACGCGCGTTCAACGCGAGGCCCAGCCCCGCGCAGAGGCCCTGCCCAAGCGAGCCGGTGGCGACGTCGACGAACGGCAGGCGCGGCGTCGGGTGGCCTTCCAGATCGGAATCGATGTGTCTCAGCTTCAGGAGCTCGGAACGGTCGAAGGCGCCGGCCTCCGCCCACGCGGAGTACAGGATCGGCGCCGCGTGCCCCTTCGACAGCACGAAGCGGTCGTTGTGCGGGTCTCGCGGATGCTGCGGGTCGAACCGCATCTCGGCGAAGAACAGCGCCGCCACGATCTCGGCCGCCGAACAACAGGTGGTGGGATGTCCGCTGCCGGCCTCGCTCGTCGAGCGGATGGAATCGATGCGCAGCCGCGTGGCGATGTTGTGAAGCACGGGGATGAGCTTCGCGCGATCGATGCGAAGGTCCTCGAGGATCTGGCGATCGACGTCAGCGGCCACGCGTGTCCTCCGGGTCGGGGTCGGGGCAGTCTAGCATCACTCGGGATTCGGGGTTCGGGGTTCGGGGTTCGGGATTGGATTTGGGTGAGCGACCTCTAGTGTCCCGTCCCAGTGATTCGTGGCATAAATCCCGGAGCGCGGCGCCCGGCTGGCAAGGCGCGAGGAGCGCGCATAGCGGGACTATGTAAGTGACG
>JACOUA010000349.1 GCA_016178075.1 Acidobacteriota bacterium | reverse complement strand
TCGCCGAGCGGGCGCGCGGGGCGTGGTCTCCCCCCGACGGAGGCGCCGGACCGCGCGCAGCTGCGCGTCCAGTGAGGCTTCAAACACGGTGAGCAGCGTCTCCTTGAGATCATCGGGCATCGCCTGGCTCCTGGGTGTGCAAGGCCCAGGGTGCCATATCACCTGTCGGTCTGTCAATATTTATTATGACCGACCGACGTAAAATGTAGAAACTCCAGGGCTCGGCTCACGCCGAGCACCATGACCACCCTGATGGTCGCGGCCGCCGCCGTCTGCGGTGTGACCGTCGAGATGCCCGCCGTGAGCCGGGCCCAAATCTTTCACTCCGGCGTCGACGTTGTCTACGTGAATGCTACCGTCACCGACTCGAACGGACGGCTCGTCCAGGGCCTCGCGCGCGACGATTTCGTGATCTACGAAGAAGGTGTCGAGCAGCCGGTGACACAGTTCACGGGCGAGCGGGTGCCGGTAAGCCTGGGCCTGCTGCTCGACGCGAGCGACAGCATGTTGGGCGCGCCGATGCGAGATCTGCGGCTGGCCGTGGATCGGTTTCTGGTGGATCTGCTCCCGGCGTCGGACGAAGCCTTCATTCTCGCGTTCAACCACCGGCCCTATCCGGTTGCCACCTGGAACAGCCCGCCGTCTCGTGTCGCCCACACGGTGGAGGCGATACGGCCCTGGGGCGGCACGGCGATCTATGACGCGCTCGTGGCGGCGATGCCGATGTTTGGCCGGCGGCAGCATCAGCGCGCCGCCACGGTGGTGATCTCGGACGGCGCGGATACGGCCAGCGACACCACGCTGGCTGACGTCCGGTCGGCGTTTCATCGGAGCGACGCCTTCCTCTACGCGATCGCGATCGACGTGCCGGACAAGCGGCGCAGCGCGCGCGTACGGCCCGAAGCGCTCAAAGAGCTGACCGACGCCAGCGGCGGCTACACCGAGGTGATTCACAGCACCCAGGAGCTCGGCGACGCCACGGCGCGGATCGCCGACGAGCTGAATCATCAGTACACGCTCGGCTACGTCGCCCCGCGGCCCGCCGATGGCACCTATCGAAGTATTCGGGTGAAGGTGAAAACCGCGGGCTATTTCGTCCGCGCCAGGCGCGGCTACGTGGCTGTCGCTCGACGTCTTCCCTAGTCGCATCTGTCGACTGAATTGCTGGTTGAATCTGCCCCGACGATCAACCGCGGAGCACGCAGAGAACGCAGAGGAATCTGATCTCCGCGTGCTCTGCGAGCTCTGCGGTGATTCGTGACGGCACTCCCGAATCAACTGATACGTTGCGCTAGCCGGTCGGAAGTGACGCGCCACGCCACCATCAGGCTCCCCACGAGCATGAGGGCCGCGAGCAGAAACGGCGCGCCGGGGAGGTGGAGGCCGCCGACGGCCCCAATCGCGAGCGCGAAGGTCTGGGTGAAGAGGACCGGCGCGATCATGCTCGCGATGCCCATCAGGCTGCCGTTCGCGCCCTGCAGTTGACCCTGTTCCGTCGGGCCGACCCGCCTCGTCATCAGCCCTTGCAGCGACGGATTGGCGAACCCGTACAGCGCGGTGAGTGGCACGCCGATCATGAACAGCGTACCCGTCGGTGCCCAGGCATACACCGTCAGACCGAGCGCTCCGCAGACGAGCCCGATAAAGAGCGAGCGCCGTTCGCCCAGCTTCCTCACGACCGGACCGATGACCCCGCCCTGGACGATCATGGACGAGATGCCGACAGTGGCAAGCACGAGCCCGACGGCGCGCTCGTCCCAGCCGTACCGATAGTCGGCGTAGAGCACGAACATGCTCGGCATCGAATCGTGCGCCAGGATCGAGAGGAAGCCCGCCATGGCCAGCCCGAACAGGCCGGGGCGCGACCGGAGGAGCTCGAGCGCTCCCAGCGGGTGCGCCCGCCGCCACTGGAACGGCGCGCGCCGCTCGGGCGGCAGCGACTCCGGCAGGATGAAGTATCCGTATGCCGCGTTCGCGAGGCTGAGCGCCGCGGCGAGCCAGAAGGGCAGGCGCAGCCCGATGCTGCCCAGCATCCCGCCCACGGCCGGGCCGACGACGAAGCCGATGCCGAAGGCTGCGCCGAGCATCCCGAACTTCGCCGCGCGCTGGTCTGGCGGCGTGACGTCCGCGATGTAGGCGCCCGCCGTCGAGTAGCTGGCTGAGGTGATGCCCGAGATCACGCGGCCGACGAGGAGCCACGGCAGCGTCGGCGCGACCGCCATGAAGACATAATCGATGCCGAGGCCAAAGTTGGAGAGGAGGATCACGCGGCGCCGGCCGTAGCGATCGGACAGCGCGCCCAGGACCGGCGAGAAGAGGAACTGCATGGCGGCCCAGACGGTGCCGAACAGGCCATAGATCGTCGCCGCGCTGGCCGCGTCCCCGCCTCTGAACTCGATCACCAGTTTCGGCAGGACCGGCACGATGATGCCCAGCGCCAACATGTCCAGCATCACCGTGACGAAAACGAAGGCGAACGCCGCCCGGCTCGGCGTTCGCATCTGGGCGCTGTCGGTCATTCGGTCTCTAACGCGGCCAGAGCCATCCGAACGTGCCGCCCGTCAGCAGTCCATAGATCAGGCCGTCGAACATCGACCGCAACGTCGTCCCCACGTTGCGCTTGTACCAGATCGAATACTGAGGCAGCGCCATGGCGTACGACAGGAACGCCGCGCACCCCGCAAACCGGAACACCTCGAGGTACGGCGCGCCGGGACCGAGCGCTCGGCCGGCCACATACGCCGACAGAATCCCGACGACCACCGTATAGAGGAACCAGAGCACGAGCTGCTTCCCCATCGTGGGTGGCCCTCCCGGAATCACCGTCATGAACACGATCGGGCCCTTCTTGTACTTCTCAACGAACGCCGGCTCCTTCATCGCGCTCGCCGATCCGGGACAGGGAAGGATGTAATCGCCGGGCGGGATGTTGAAGCCTCGCAGCGAGTCCTGGACCTCGTCTTCCTTCGGGAGCTTTCGATAATCGCTCCGGTGATATCCCAATACCATGTGGATGATGGAGCTGGCCACGAACACCAGCACGGCCGACACGACGATGGGGATCACGAGCGACATGATCGGGACCATGCGCACCTCCAAAACTAGTCGATAGTCGATAGTCGATAGTCGTCAGTCGATAGTCGTCAGTCGTCAATCGACTAATGACTAACGACGAACGACTAGAAAGCTGAGAACCGTCCGAGCCCGCAGATGTTACTTCAGGTGCTACTGCGCGCGAAGCGCGATGAGCGGATCGACCGCGATGGCGCGTCGCGCGGGGGCGTAGCTCGCGAGCGCCGCGATGAGGACGAGGAAGACGGAGACCCCGATGAAGCTGCCGGGGTCGGTCGGGGTGACGTTGAAGAGCAGCGTGCGGATCACGCGTGTCACGGCAAACGATCCGACGAGGCCGACCGCAACCCCGATCGCGGCCAGGCGCACGCCCTGTCCGACGATGAGCCGCAGGACGTCGCCGCGGCCGGCGCCGAGCGCGACCCGGACGCCCATTTCCTGGGTGCGCTGTGACACGGCGTACGACAGCACGCCGTAGACCCCGATCACGGCGAGCAGGAGCGCGACGGCGGCGAAGATCGAGAACAGCCACCCGAAGATCCGATCTTCCCAGAACCCGAGCTGCCGCACCTCCTCCATGGTCCGGACCTCGAAGACCGGGAGCCCCGCGTCGGATGCGCGAATCTGCTCGCGGGCTGCGGCGGTGATCCCCGCCGGTTCGCCCGCCACCCGAATCGTGAGTCCCGTGTTCGGAAAGCTGCCGTAGGGGAACGGCACGTACGCGTTCGGCCCGATGGGGTCCTCGTCGCTGATGTCGCCGTGCCGGACGTTCTGAGAGATGCCGATCACGCTGAACCATTCGACGGGTTCGCGATCCAGCCGGAACCGGCGGCCGATCGGGTTCTCGTTCGGCCAGACCCTTTTCGCCATGGCTTGGTTGATGACGGCAACCGGCACGCGGGCCTGGCCTTCGGCATCGCTGAAGTCGCGTCCGCTGACGAGCGGAACGTTCAGGGTGCGGAAGAAATGCGAGGTCACGCCGGTGAACCCGATGGACGGCTCTTCGGCGCGTGGCACCGTGCGGCCTTCCACGATGACGCGGCCACCGTCGCCGCCGCCGCCGAGCGGAATCAGGTTGGACGCAAAGGCCGACTGCACGCCCCCCAGCCCTTCGATCCGCCGGACGATGTCCTCGACGCGCCTGGCCCGCGGCTCGTCGGTTGTGTACGACTCGCCCGACATGAAGAACCGCATCGTCATCAGCGGCGCGGTGTCGAACCCGCCCTGGGCGTTCTGCAGATTGAGGAAGCTGCGGACGAAGAGCGACGCGCCCACCAGGAGCACGACCGACAGCGCGACCTCGGCGACGACGAGGCTGTTGCGCAGACGGGCCCGGCGGCTTCCGACCGTCGATCCGTGTCCGCCTTCCTTCAGGCTCTCGGTCAGGTTCAGCTTCGCGGCCTGAACCGCGGGCGCGAGGCCGAAGACGACGCCGGTGCAGGCGGCGATCACGAAGCTGTACACGAGGACGTCGACGTTCAGTTCCCAATGAATGTAGTACGGCACCTGGCCGGGCGGCATCGCGCGGTCGAGCAGGTCCAAACCGACCCTCGCGAGGACCAGGCCGAGCGGCACGCTCGCGAGCGCGAGGAGCACGGCTTCGGTGAGGAGCTGCCGGGCGATGCGGAGCCGGCCGGCGCCAAGCGCCGCGCGGATCGAGATTTCCCGCCGCCGGGCGCCGGCCCGCGCCAGCATCAGGTTGGCCAGGTTGGCGCATGCGACGATCACGACGAGCGTGACGGCGCCCATCATCGTGAGGATCACGAGGCGGACATTCGGCGGGATGAAGTCCTCGGCGATCGGCCGAATCCGGACGCCCCACCCGTCGTTCTCCGTCGGGTAGTCGGTCGAGAGCCGGGCCGTGACGGCGTCCATGTCCCATCGGGCCCGATCGAGGCTGGCGTCCGGCTTCAACCGCGCGAAGACGGCCAGGTTGCGCGAGCCTCGCGGCTGATCGTGCACGAACGGATCGAGCGGGAGCCAGATCTGCTGGGATTCGATGAACTGGAACTTCGGCGGCATGACGGCGATGAGCGTCCGAGGCGCGCCGTTCAGGAGGACGCGGCGGCCGATGATCGAGGGATCAGCCTGATACCGCCGGTGCCAGATCTCGTCGCTGATGATCATCACCGGCTCGGCCCCGAGCCGGTCGTCGTCTCTCGTGAAGCCGCGGCCGAGCGCCGGTTTCACGCCAAGGAGCGGGAAGAGGTTCCACGAGATCGCGGCGCCGCGGTACCGCTCGGGGTCGCCGGTGTCGGCGAGCGTCAGGCTTCGGCCCTGATACCCCGCCAGGTCGGCGAAGACCTGGTTGCGCTCGCGCCAGTCGCGCAGGTTCGCGTTCGACACGCCCGACTGCCGGATGCCGGCACGCTGATTCGTCTCGTTCAACAGCACGAGCTGGCTCGGATTCTCGTAGGGGAGCGGCTGGATCAGAATCCCGTCCACCACGCTGTAGATCATCGTGTTGATGCCGATGGCGAGCCCGAGGCAGAGCGTCGCGACGATCGCGAACCCCCTGTTCCCCACGAGGGTCCGGACGGCGTAGCGGAGGTCGTGCAGGAGCATTTGGCACTTAGTACTGCGTTTCACAATTACGGTGACGTATTCGGGCGCCGAGGCGCCCGGATCGCAAGGCGCGAGGAGGGAGAATGCCGGGCGCATTTGACCGACGAGCAAC
>JACOUA010000348.1 GCA_016178075.1 Acidobacteriota bacterium | reverse complement strand
GGTGGAAGCGAACAACTATGCGGGGACGATGAACGTGGCTCGGGCGTGCGTCGACACCGGGACGCGCTTCATCGGACCGTCTTCCACCAGTGTGTACGGGACCCAGAAACAGCTGGTATCTGAGGCTTGCCCTCCAGAAGACCTCAAGCCGCAGAGTCCCTACGCACGGACCAAGCTCAAGGAAGAAGCGCTCGTGACCGAGCTTTGTGCCGAGGAGGGGCTGCGGGCGCTCTCGTTCCGACTGGGCACCGTGTTTGGCGTCTCTCCGGGCATGCGTTTTCACACCGCGGTCAACAAATTCTGCTGGCAGGCGACGATGGGCCAGCCGATCACGGTCTGGAACACCGCCTATGACCAGAAGCGACCCTACCTCGACCTCTGCGATGCGTCGCGGGCCATGGCGTTCGTGATTCGTGAGGATCTGTTCGACGGCCGCATCTTCAATCTGCTCACCCGGACCGCCACCGTACGCCAGATCGTCGACATCATTCGCGAGCTCGTCCCCGACGTGGAGATTGAGTTCGTCGACAGCCCGATCATGAACCAGCTGTCGTACGAAGTGTCCTGTGAACGTTTTGTCGCGGAGGGATTCACGTTCGTGGGCAATCTGCGCCGCGGCATCGGCGATACGATCCGCCTGCTGGGCCAGGCCAACGGAAAGTGCCCGATCGTCATCCCCACCTGACCTGATGGCGCAAAGGCCGGCGGAGGCGTGCCGCGTCTGTCACGCCGCCATCACTCCCTTCATGACGTTCGGCAGGATGCCACTGGCCAACGGCTTCCTGACCAGAGACCAAATTCCCTCCGAATACTTCTTCGAGCTGGCACCCGCATGCTGCGCGCGGTGCGGGGCCTTTCAGCTCATTGAGCAGCCTGCGCCGGACCGGATGTTCCACGATCGCTACGCGTTCCTCTCGAGCTCGTCGCGGCGCATGCAGGCGCACTTCAAGGCCTTTGCGGATTTCGTCCTGAGATGGGTCCTGCCGGGACCTGCCGATCCCTTCGTGGTGGAGTTGGGCAGCAACGACGGCAGCTTGCTCCGGCATTTCAAGGAGGCGGGATGCCGCCACCTGGGCATCGAGCCATCGACAAATGTCGCCGCCCTGGCGCGTACCCAGGGGCTCCAGACCATCAGCGAGTTCTTCAACGACGATCTCGCCACCAGGCTGCGGTCCGAGCACGGACCCGCTGACGCCGTGGTGGCGGCCAACACGATGTGCCACATCCCGGATATCCATGGAGTGGCAGCGGGCATTTCGCGGCTGCTCGCGATGGACGGTGTCCTGATCTTCGAGGATCCGTATCTCGGAGACATGGTGGCCAGGACGTCGTACGACCAGATCTACGACGAGCACGTCTTCATGTTTTCCGCCGCGTCCGTGGCTTGCGCGTTTGGCCAGCACGGGTTCGACCTCATTGACGTGATGCCGCAGGCCACCCACGGCGGCTCGATGCGTTACGTGCTGGCCCGCACGGGTCGGTATGCGATGTCGCCGGGGGTGGCAACCCTCCTCGAGACCGAGCGCCGGTGCGGGCTTCACGAGCCGCTGACCTACGACCGCTTCAGGAGAGACTGCGAAGCCTCACGATCGGCGTTGCGAGATCTGCTGAACACGCTCCGCCGGGAAGGCAAGCGTGTCGCGGGGTATGGCGCGACATCGAAGAGCACGACGGTGATCAACTACTGCGGCATTGGACCCGATGACATCGAGTTCATTGCCGACACGACGCCAATCAAGCAGGGCACGCTCACGCCGGGCGCGCACATCCCCGTGAAGCCCCACGAAGCTTTTGCCGCGGCCCCGCCAGACTACGCTCTGCTGTTTGCCTGGAATCACGCAGAGGAAATCTTCGAGAAGGAGCAGGCCTTCAAGGCGCGTGGCGGGCGATGGATTACGTTCGTCCCGGACGTCCGGATCATCTGAGGACATTTCCTGTGCGACCAGCGGCTTTGCGGTGGCCGGCACACTGAAGCACGGACACATCAAGATAAAGAATTGAGACGCTGAAAACCGAGTTGGCCGGTGCAACCGGCGAACATGACAGGGTCGGGAGCTCTTGTCGGCTGAAGCCGGCGAACGGACTCCCGACCCTGTTTTATTTCCGGGGGCCTCCCATCGACATTCACCCACACTCTATCAAGGCGTCTCGAGGCCACGGGGCCGCCTGACGCGCTAGCGCGTATCTCCGATGATTTCGACGCCTTTCGGCATCTGGAAGACGAACTCCTTGTCGCTGACGCCGATGTTCTCCTTGAGATTCGTAAAGACGAACGTCGAGCGTCCGCCCTGGTGGTCGTGAGCGATGAGGCCTCTGAGTCCCAGCGTCTTGCGATCGACGGTTAAGAGCAACACTTCGTATTCCGGCTCGCGCGATTTGGGTACGAGTTGCAACGTGTAAGTGTCGGCCGCGCCTACCTGCGGGGCGCTCACGGTGAAGTCGCGCAGCAGGTCACCTTTGCCCGTCAGGAAGAGCGCCGGCGTCGAGACTTCGTCGCCGGCCGGCAGCTTCGACACGATGACCTGGCGGTCCGCGGGAATGTGCGCGTAGAGTTTCTGGCCGTCCGACACGAAGAGCTTCCGCTCGGGTTCGCGGTAGCTCCAGCGCATTTTGCCGGGCTTCTTGATGAGGACCGTGCCGCGGTCTTGAGCCTTCCGGCGCAGCACGCCGCCCTCGTAGGTGTGGAGGAAATCGGCCGAGAAATCCCGGATCTTCGAATACCGGCTCTGGATGCTCTTTGCCAGCTCGGCTGGCGATGGTCGTGCGGCATCCTGAGAGACGACGCCTGCAGCGAATCCCAGCATCCAAAGGAGAAGCGTGATCACGATGAGCCTAGCTTACGCCTTCAGAGATCCTGGGGCCGGCGCGGCCTGTCGGACGCCTTCCTTGTGTTCGATGGGGAAGTTCGCGGAAATCCACTCGTTGATGCCGCCCTTCAACGCGGCCGCCCGGTATCCCAGCTTGATCAGCTCGCCGGCAATCCGGGAGCTGACCAGCTCGTTTGGATCCGAATCGTACGCGACGACCTCTCGGCCTTTCGGCACCTGCGAATAGTCAGGCTCTTTCGGTGACACCCGCAGCGAGCCCGGGATCCTCACCGTGCTGTGCTCGTAGGGGTACTTGAGACGCACGTCAATGAGGACCGGCCGACCGCTGTCCTCGGCTTCGAGACGCTTGCGCAGATCTTCTTTGGTAATCCGGGGCACAGCCATGTTGACATTCTACCCTTGCCGGCAAGCAGCCCACCTTCGCGCGCGCGACGGTGGGCAACCTCCGCATGGATCGAGAGCGGAGGTTGGTGGACGGCAAGGGGTTCGAACCCTCGACCTCAGCGTTGCGAACGCTGCGCTCTCCCAGCTGAGCTAGCCGCCCGTGATGCACTCGCGCGCAGGATGCTCGATAACCGCGGCGGGAACAAAGAGACTTTCTATGTTAACACGGCGAACGCATCTGGCCGCCCGCGGGATCCAACAATCGTTTTAGCGAAATCACGCCGATGAGTATGCTGAAGGCGCATGCACCTCGATCGCATCGGCATTCTGACGGGAGGCGGGGACGCGCCGGGCCTCAACGCCGTCATCAGGGCCGTCGTGAAGTCGTCCGTGAACGCCGGCATCGAGTGCGTCGGCCTCGAGGACAGCTTCGACGGCCTGATCGAGCCGGGCCGTTCGCGGATCCTGACCGCCAGGGACGTGACCGGCATCCTCCGGATCGGTGGGACGATTCTCGGGACCACGAATCGCGGTAACCCCTTCGCCTATCCCGTCGCGACCGCGGGAGGCATACACGACTATTCGAGCCTCGTGATCCAGACCTTCAAGGACATGAAGCTCGACGCACTCGTCGTGATCGGGGGGGACGGTACGCTCGCCATTGCGCACGAGTTCTGGAAGCGCGGCATCCCGATTGTCGGCGTCCCGAAGACGATCGATAACGACATCCCCAAAACGACGAACTGCTTCGGGTTCGACACGGCGGTGAGCTTCGCCACCGATGCGATCGATCGGCTGCACACGACAGCCGAGTCGCACCACCGCATCATGGTCGTGGAGGTCATGGGGCGCTACGCGGGATGGATTGCGCTTCACGCCGGCGTCGCCGGCGGTGCCGACGTGGTCTTGATTCCCGAGATTCCCTACGATCTCGAGAAGGTCGCCGCCCATCTCAGGGCCCGCGAATCGTGGGGTGCGCGGTTCAGCATCGTGGTCGTCGCTGAGGGAGCGAAGCCGGTCGGGGGCAGCGCCTCGATTGTTGCGGCGGCGCGCCCGGGGCAGGCGGAGCGTCTTGGCGGCATCGGCCATTCCGTGGCCGCGGCGCTCGAGGAGATGACCGGCAAGGAGACGCGCGCCGTCGTGCTGGGCCACCTGCAGCGCGGAGGCGCGCCGACGAGCTTCGACCGGGTGCTGGCCACGCGGTTCGGCGGCAAGGCGGTCGAGCTCGTGCGGTCCGGTGAGTTCGGCAAGATGGTGGCGCTCGACCCGCCCAAGATCGTGGCCGTACCGCTCGACGACGTGGTCGGGAGGCTGAAGAAGGTGCCGCTCGATTACGATCTGCTGCGGACCGCGCGGGCGGTAGGGGCCAGTTTCGGGGACTAATGCGTGTCATCCCGACACTCTCACTCCAATACCTCCAGATACTTCAAGGCCCCGCCCGTGTTGAAGAGCACGACGACCTCGGCTTGTCTGATGGCGCCCCGCTTTACGAGATGTCGCAGCGCGGCGACGGCGGCGCCCCCTTCGGGTGCCGCGCTCACGCCTTCGAGACGTCCCATCTCCCGCATCCCGGCGACCATCTCTTCATCCGAGACGGCGAGGGCAGTGCCGCCGCTCTCCCGAATTGCTCGCAGGATGAGGAAATCGCCGATCGCGCGCGGGACTCGGAGCCCGTCGGCGAGGGTGTGAGCGCCGACCCATGGTTCGGCTTTCTCGTGATGCGCGTCGAAGGCCCGGACGATAGGGGCACAGCCGGCCGCCTGCACCGTCACCATGCGCGGGCGCGGCCCTGAAATCCAGCCGAGTCGCTCCATCTCGTCGAACGCTTTCCACATCCCCACCATGCCGGTGCCGCCACCGGTTGGATAAATGATCCAGTCCGGCAGCCGCCAACCGGACTGCTCGGCCAGCTCGTACCCCATCGTTTTCTTGCCTTCGATGCGATACGGCTCCTTGAGGGTGGAGACGTCGTACCAGCCAAGAGGGGTTCCCTTTTCCGCGGCGACGCGGCCGGCGTCCGTGATCAGGCCGTCGACGAGCTCGACCGCGGCGCCGTACAACTGACACTCGCGGATGAAGGGCGCCTTGACATCGCGCGGCATGAACACGCGGGCTTCGAGGCCCGCTGACGCCGCGTAGGCGGCCATCGCGTTGGCGGCGTTTCCGGCCGACGGGATGGCCAGGACCTTCGCGCCGAGGTGAAACGCGCGGGTGACGGCGGCGGAGAGCCCACGCGCCTTGAAGGAGTTCGTGGGGTTGAGCGATTCGTCCTTGATGTGGACCGACGTCAAGCCGACCGCGCGTCCAAGACGCGTCGCGTGGATGAGCGGCGTGAATCCTTCCCCGAGCGTGACCGGTCGCTCCGCGTTAACGAGCGGCATCATCTCGCGATACCGCCACATCGTCGGCTCGCGGTCCGTCAGCGTGTCCCGGGACCAGGCTCGGGCCCGCGCCAGATCGTAGCGCGCGAGGAGCGGCGCCCCACAGGCGCACAAGTGATGGATCTTGTTGGGATCGTAAGGTCCCGCGCCGCACGGGACGGAGCACTCGAGATGGGAGAAGTACGACATGCGTAGGGATCAGGGATCGGGGATCAGGGACTAGACAAGGGAAGACGGGCTGGGCTCGGCACGGTGCCACGTCCTTCGGTCCCTGATCCCTGGCCCCTGATCCCTTCAGTGTTGTAGCAGCTCCGCGTCCTTCTTTTTCTGCAGGTCGTCCAGGAGCTGGATGTGCTGGTCGGTGATCTTCTGCACCTCGTCGAGGCCGCGGCGCTCTTCGTCCTCCGACACTTTCTTGTCCTTGAGGAGCTTCTTGAGCCGCTCGTTCGCATCCCTCCGCACCTGCCGGACGGCATTGCGGCCTTCTTCAGCCAGCTTGTGCACGTGCTTCGAGAGCTCCTTGCGGCGCTCGTCGGTGAGCGGCGGCACGGGGATGCGCACCAGTTTGCCGTCGTTCGCCGGGTTCAAGCCGAGATCGGAGGCCCGAATCGCCTTTTCGATGTGGGTCATCAACGACGGATCGAACGGCTGCGCGACGATCATGGACGGCTCGGGCACCGAGAGCGTGGCGACCTGATTCAGCGGCATCTTGGTCCCGTACGCGTCCACCTGCACATGCTCGAGAATCGAGGTGGACGCACGTCCGGTCCGGACGCCCGCCAGCTCGTGACGCACATGCTCGAGCGCGCCGTCCATGCGTTTCTTGGCTTCGGCGAACAGTCCCTTCAAATCAGTGGCTTCCATGCGCCCACTCCGTAACGAAGCTTCGCCTGCACCGGGCTTCCACGCCAACGCGGCTGCCGCGATGGGGACCCCGGGCTGGCTCGCCCAAGTCGACACGTTCCGTCCATGCCTTCGGCGTGCGAGCAGCGCTAGCGATCGGCCATCGCCTCCACGGAGACGACGGACCCGATCGGTTCCCCCATCACCGCGCGCCGCAAGTTGCCCGGCGTCCGCAGGTTGAAGACGATGATCGGCAGGTTGTTGTCCATGCACAGCGAAATCGCCGTGGCATCCATCACCTGCAGGCCCTGTTCCAGCACCTGGAGGTACGAGATGCGATCGAACCGGCGCGCGTCGGGGTGTTGCAGCGGGTCGGCGGTGTAGATGCCGTCGACCTTGGTCGCTTTGAGGATCACGTCCGCCTTGATCTCCATCGCCCGAAGCGCGGCGGCGGTGTCGGTCGTGAAGTACGGGTTGCCGGTGCCGGCGGCGAGGACGACCACGCGGCCTTTCTCGAGATGCCGGATGGCCCGACGGCGGATGAACGGCTCGGCGACCGAGCGCATCTCGATGGCGGTCAGGACGCGGGTGCTGACGCCCTGATGCTCGAGGGCGTCCTGGAGCGCCAGGGCGTTGATGACGGTGGCCAACATGCCCATGTAGTCGGCGGTCGCCCGGTCCATTCCCTGGGCGCTGGCTGCGAGGCCCCGAAAGATGTTACCGCCACCGATCACGATGGCGGTCTCGACGCCGAGGTTTCGAATCTCCTCGACGTCTCGCGCGATCTCGGACGACACGGCCGGGTCGATGCCGAAGCCCTGCTCGCCCATGAGCGCTTCACCGGACAGCTTGAGCAGGATGCGCCGGTAGTGCGGGGCGGAGGCCACGACGGAGGATTATAACGAAGTCACAGACGAGAAGTCTGAAATCCCAAGTCTGAAGTCCGGAGTCTGACGGCAGACTTTTGACTCGTGACTTCTGACCTCAGACGTCAGACTCTCCAACCTTGAACCGCGCGAACCTCGTCACCGTCACGTTCTCGCCGACTTTGGTGGCGGTCTGCGCCACGAGCTGCGCCACCGTCACGGATCCGTCGCGGATCGACGGCTGATCCATCAGCACGGCCGCCTGATAGAAGCTCTCGAGCTTCCCTTCGACGATCTTGTCGATGACCTGCGCGGGCTTTCCGGAGCTCTCGAACTGCGCGCGGTAGATCGCGCGCTCCCGATCGCGCTCCGCGGCGGGCACGTCCTCGCGCCGCACCCATCGGGGGATGGTGGCCGCAATCTGCATCGCCAGCTCGCGCGCCAGCGTCTGGAACTCGGGCGTCCGCGCGACGAAGTCCGACTCGCAGTTGACCTCGACGAGCACGCCGACCTTGGCGCCCGTGTGGACGTAGCTGCCGATGAGGCCTTCCTTCGTGGATCGCCCGGCGCGCTTGGCCACCTGCGCGAGCCCCCGCTTGCGCAGGAGCGTCGTGGCGTCCTCCATGTCGCCGCCCGCCTCCGTCAGCGCGGCCTTGCACTCCATGAAGCCCGCGCCGGTTCGATCGCGAAGCGCCTTGACCTGTTCCGCCGTGATTGCCATGGCTGGCTCCGTACGCAAAAACGCCGGACGGAATCGATCCGCCCGGCGTCCGTTTCCGTGACTCGACGTCTACGCGGAGGCCGGCGTCGCCTCGGGCCGCGGCCGCCGGGGAGGCCGGCTCTGTCGCCGCCCCGCGTCCTCGTCCTGGCTCGCCGCCGCGCCCTCGGCGTGCAGGCTCTCGCGCAGCCCGCGTCCGCTCAAGACCGCCTCGGCGATGCGCGACGCAAACAGCCGAATCGCCCGCAGGGCATCGTCATTGCCGGGAATGACGAAGTCGACGTCATCGGGATCGCAGTTGGTGTCGACGACGCCGATGACCGGGATCTTGAGCTTGCGCGCTTCGTCGACCGCGATCTTCTCCTTGCGCGTGTCGACGACGAACAAGGCGTCCGGGAGGCGAGACATGTTCCGGATCCCTTCGAGGTTCTTTTGGAGCTTGCGCTTCTCTTTCTCGACCCGGGCGACTTCCTTCTTGGTGATCGTCTCGTACCGCCCGTCGGTGCTCATGGCTTCGAGATCGCGCAACCGCCCCAGGCTCCGCTGAATCGTCGCGAAATTCGTGAGCAGACCGCCCAGCCACCGCTGATTGACGAAGTACATCCCGCAGCGCTGCGCCTCTTCAGCCACGGCATCCTGGGCCTGTCGCTTGGTGCCGACAAACAGCACCGTGCCGCCATCGGCGGCGAGCCCGGTCACGAATTCCTCGGCATCCCGAAAGAGCTTGGCTGTCTTGCCGAGGTCGATGATGTAGATGCCGCTGCGCTCGCCGAAGATGTATTCCTTCATCTTCGGATTCCAGCGCTTCGTTTGGTGGCCGAAGTGCACGCCGGCTTCCAGCAGGTCTTTCATCGAGATTCCACTCAAACGTCCTCCACCTTGCTCAGCAGCCTCACGGTTGGGGCCGGCGGCTGGCGCCGCGCCGCCCGAATGTGACGGAGAATCGGGACTCATCGCGCGGCCAGCAGGCGCGTCATCTCAGCGCTTGCTGAACTGGAACCGTTTGCGCGCGCCAGCCAGGCCGTACTTCTTCCGCTCTTTGATGCGCGGGTCGCGCGTGAGCAGGCCTTCCTTCTTCAAGCGCCTACGCAATTCGGCATTGTACTCGACGAGTGCGCGCGAGATCCCGAGCCGGACCGCCCCGGCCCAGCCCGCGATGCCGCCGCCGTTGACCGTGGCAGAGATGTCGAACTTGTCGGCGGTCTCCGTCAGCAGGAGCGGCTGACGGACCTGCGTGCGCAACGCCTCGGTCGGGAAGGCCTGGTCGAACTGGCGCTGGTTGACCGTGATGGTGCCGCTGCCCGGTCTCAAGAAGACGCGCGCGCTGGCTGTCTTCCGTCGACCGGTTCCGTAGTACTGAATCGTGGCCAAGTTATGAGACCTCGAGCCGGGCTGGTTTCTGGGCCGCGTGCGGATGATCGCCGCCAGCGTAAACCTTCAGCTTGCGGTACATCGCGTCGCCGAGCGTGGTTTTCGGCAGCATGCCGCGCACCGCCTCTTCGACGATCCGAACGGGACGCCGCTGGCGCACGTCCTTCGCTCGCTCTTCGCGAAGCCCCCCTTCGTAGCCGCTGTGGCGCCGGTAAATCTTCTTTTCTTCCTTGCCGCCCGTCAGCTTCACGCGGGCGGCATTCACCACGATGACGTGATCGCCGGTATCGAACGAGGGCGTGTAAGTGGGCTTGTGCTTGCCTTGCAGGAGGCGGGCGGCCACCGTGGCGATACGACCGAGCACTTTGTCTTCGGCGTCAATCACATGCCATCGGCGATCAACTGTCTTCGGAGTGGCGGTAAAGCTTTTCATCCAGCAGGATCTCTACAGTCGAAACCTCGCGAACGGTAAACCCAAATAGTACTCGTTCCCGCCGCGACCGGTCAAGGCTCGCGCGGCGATCGCGAGGCGTTCTGGACGTTTGCCGCACGAGATTGCACACCCTGTCAAGGACTTACCGACACCGTCCGATAAGACACTCGGACCTGCGCTAGGTCAGGTCCGCGGTTGCTCATTTTTTCACACCAGCCCTGCCCACTGGTCCTGCCGGGGTGTCGCCCGGATCAGTGGGACGTTTCATTAAGTAATTGGAAAGGAACGGCATAGGCGTGTTTCGGAAACCCAAGCCGGTCGTCGGGCTCGACATCGGGTCATCTGCCATAAAAGCGGTCGAGCTGAAGGCGTCGGGGCGCACGTACCGAGTCGCGGGCTTTGGCACCGCGCCTGTTCCGCCCGACGCGATTGTCGATGGCGCCATCATCGATGGCGGGGCCGTGGTCGAGGCCATGCGCCGCCTGTTCGAAGAGCGCGGCATCAAGACGAAGCAGGTCGCCGCGTCGCTGTCGGGCAACGCCGTCATCGTCAAGAAGATCAGCCTGCCGGTCATGACCGAGTCGGAACTGGCGGACTCGATTCACTGGGAAGCCGAACAGTACATCCCGTTCGACATCCAGGATGTGAATCTCGACTATCAGATCATCGACCCCGGCACAGGCCCGGAGAACCGGGGCGCGATGGAGGTCCTGCTGGTGGCGGCGAAGAAGGACAAGATCGCCGACTACACGGGCGTCATCGCGCAGGCCGGCCGGCATCCCGTGGTAGTCGACGTCGACGCGTTCGCGCTCCAGAACGCCTATGAGGTGAACTACGGCGTCGAGCCGGGCATTATCGTCGTCCTCCTGAATGCCGGCGCGAGCGCGATCAACATCAACATCGTCAGCGAAGGGCAGTCGCTCTTCACGCGAGATATCTCGATCGGGGGCAATAGTTACACGGAAGCCCTCCAGAAAGAGCTCAACCTGCCGTTCGAGAGCGCCGAACTCCTGAAGAAGGGCGTGCCGGTCGAGGGGATGACGTTCGACGAGGCCCGGCCGGTGATCCGCGCGGTCACCGAGAACGTGCTGCTCGAAATCCAGAAGACGTTCGACTTCTTCAAGGCGACGGCCGCCTCCGACCGGATCGATCGAATTGTGCTGAGCGGCGGCGCGTCGCGCACCGACGGCTTCGCAGAGATGCTGTCCGATCGCTTCGGGTGTCCGGTGGAGCCGTTTGATCCGTTCAAGAAGATCGGCTTCGACGCGAGCCGTTTCGGCGTGGACGATCTCCAGGAGATCGCGCCGACGGCGGCCGTCGCCGTGGGGCTCGCGCTCCGGAGGGCGGGCGACCGATGATTCGGATCAACCTTCTGACCGTCGAAGCGGCGCGCCCGAAACGCAGGAAGCGGATCAGCATCGATCTGGCTCAGAAGGTGCCGATCGCGTGCAGCTTCATCCTGGTCGGGACCGGGCTGGTGCTGGGCTGGTGGTACTGGTCGCTGCAGAAGGAATCGGCGCGGCTCGCCGACGAGGTCACGGCGGCGGAGCAGGAGACGGTCCGGCTGCGCACGCTCATCGGGCAGGTGCAGCAGTTCGAGCGCCAGAAGGCCCAGCTCACGCAGCGCGTCAACCTGATCGAGCAGCTCCGGCACGGACAGAGCGGTCCGGTACACCTGCTCGACGAGGTCAGCCGCAGCCTGCCCGAGATGCTCTGGCTGACCGCCATGACACAGCAGGCCAACGAGGTCATTGTCGAGGGCCGCTCCGCGGTCCCGACCTCGGTCTCGGACTTCGTCGCGAACCTGGAGAGCTCGCCTTACTTCAAGAAGCCGGTCGAGATCGTTGGCAGCCAGGTCGAGGCGGCGCAGCCGGGACAGCCGGAATTGATCAAGTTCACCATCAAGGCGCAGTTTTCGCCGCCGGTACGTTGAGGGCTCATGAACATCGGGCTCGGCAAGCTTCCGTGGTACGGGCAGGTCGGCGTCTTCGTGGGGCTGGCGGGCGTGGCCGCTGCCGCGTTCTTCAACTTCTACGTCTCACCGCTGCAGGTGGAAATGACGATGCAGCGCGAGCGGCTGGCGTCGCTCAAGTCGGACATCAACAAGGGGCTGATGATCGCGCGCAAGCTGCCGGAGTTCAAATCCGAGGTCACCGATCTGCAGAACAAGCTCCAGGGCCTGCAGGCGGTCCTCCCCGAGGAGAAGGACTTCGGCGATCTGCTGCGGCGCATTCAGATGCTCGCGCTGCAGTCGAACCTGAAAGTGGTGAGCTTCACGCCGGCTCCGGCCGTCACCAAACAGCTTCACGCGGAATGGCCGATTAACCTCGATCTCGAGGGCAACTACCACAACCTCGCGCTGTTCTTCGATCGCGTGAGCAAGTTCCAGCGAATCATCAACATCGGCAGCATCAAGATCAAAGCCAAGGACAAGCCGGAGCCGAGCCTGACGATCGAGGCGCAATGCGTGGCGACCACGTTCGTGCTGCTGCCGGCAGCAAAGACACCCGCGCCCGCGAAGCCGGCGTCGACCGATTAGGTTGGGGGTTCTGTTCGGTGACGAGACGATCCTTGTTCGAGAGCCAGTTCACCCGCGCGCCGCGGTGGGGAGTGATCGCGGGCGCGCTGGCGATCGTGTGCTGGGGCGGCGCCGCCACCGCGTCCGGCGAGCAGCCGCCGGCCGCGGCGCCGCCGGCCAGGACCACGCCGGTCGAACCCGATCAGAAACAGCCGCCGCCGGCCCCGCAGCAGCCGCCCCCACCCGAGACCTACACCTATCGGCCCGAGGGACGCCGCGATCCGTTCGTGAGCCTGCTCAATCGCGGACTTGAAGTGCGGCCCGCGGGGAAAGCCGCCGAAGGCATTGCGAACCTGACGGTCGCCGAGATTGTGCTGAAGGGGATTCTCAAGAGCCGCGGCAGTTATCTCGCGATGGTGCAGGGACCGAACATGAGGACCTACATCGTGCGACCGAAGGAGCGGCTGGTCGATGGGGTGATCAAGGACATCACGGCAGATTCACTCATCATCGTGCAGGACGTGAATGACCCGTTGTCGGTGACCAAGCAGCGGGAAGTGCGCAAGACCCTGCGCGAACTCTAGCAGCTAGCCCGCGTGTTGACGCGAGGGAGACGAGCGATGGTCAAAACGAGTGAGCAGCCCGGTCGTGGACGCGCCAGGCGCCTGCTGTTCACCGGGATTGTCCTGTCGGTGACGGCGCTCGCGGGTGCGGGGGCGTCCGGCCCGGACACGGCCGGCAAGGCTATCGCGCGCCTTCAGGCGATCTCGCCCCGCACGGCCGGCCAGATGACGTCGGTCATCATCGAAGCCTCCGACCCTGTCCCGTACCTGACCACGCACCCCGACCCGCTGACCTTGCTGGTCGATATGCGGAACGTCACCGTTGAGAGGGTCATCAATCGGTTCACCGCGCCGCAGGGGGCCATCGCTGGCGTCGAGGTGGAAACCACGGAATCGCTCGGCGCAACTGTTGCCCGCGTCCGAGTGAAGCTCGCGCGCGTGGCGCGCTTCCGCGTCCAGAGCGAGCGCAACGTCATCCGGATCGACGTCGAAAACGCCGGGGTTTCCACGAACGGAACGGCGACGCCCATCGCGCTCAGCGTCCGGGCGCCGACCGCGCCGGTTCGCGGCCGTCCCACGTCGGTCGCCGCAAAACACCGCGTGGCGTCGCTCCGCGCGGCGACCCGCCTGCAGTCGGTGCGGGCCAGCGAGGAGAAGGGCGTCCTGCAAATCACGATCGCGGGCAACGGCCGCGTCGAGCCCGCCTCGGTCGCGCGCGCGAAAGATCTCCCGCCTCGTCTCGTGCTGGATTTCAACGGCGTGTCGTCGCTGGCGCCGAAGGTGACGCCCGTGGCTCGCGGGCCCGTCGAGCAGGTACGCGTGGCCACTCACAGCAGCCAGCCATTGATTACGCGACTGGTCGTGGACCTTGCGCGCTGGGTCGAGCCGCGCATCGAGCGCGGCCTGAACGGGGGAGCGCTGGCCTTGATCTTCGATGAATCGGCGGGCCAACCGGCGTCGACGACCGTGGTCGCTCCCGAGGTCACGCCCGTCGCCGATCCGCAGGCCTCGTTGAAGCTGCCGATCGTGGACGATCCGGCCGTGCCGGCGAGTCAGACGCCTGCAGCGCCGGTTCCCCCGATGCCGCCCCAGACATCGAACCCGGCGCCTCCCCAGGAGGCGCAGGCTCCACTCGTTCCGGCGCCGCCCGCGGCCGCGACAAACGTGGCCGCCGCGCCGCCGGCCCCGGCACCTGTGGCCCCGACACCCGCGGCCCCGACACCCGCGGCCCCGACACCCGCGGCCCCGGCACCCGCGGCCCCGGCGCCTGCGGTCCCGGCGCCTGCGGTCCCGGCACCTGCGGCCCCGGCACCTGTGGCCCCGGCACCCGCGGCCCCGACACCCGCGGCCCCAACACCCGCGCAACAACCGCCCTCGCCGGCACCACCGCCTGCAGCCCCCACGACTCAGCCGACCACGCCCGCGACAGGGACGCAGGCGGGCGCGACCAGCCCCGAGCGCCAGTACACCGGATTCCCCATCAGCCTCGACTTCGAGGGCGCCGATCTGCAGGCCGTGCTTCGGATCTTCTCGAGTGAGACCGGCCTGAACGTCGTGATCGACCCGTCGGTCCAGGGAACGGTGAACGTGCAACTCAGGGAGGTTCCCTGGGATCAGGCGCTCGACATCATCCTGCGTGCGAACAAGCTGGGATGGACGCTCGAGGGGTCCATCGTCCGGATCGCGCCGCTGACCGTCCTGGCCGATGAGGAAGCGGCGAAGGCGAAGCTCGCCGAGGCGCAGGCCAATGCGGGCGCCCTCGAAGTGACGACCCGCCAGTTGAGCTACGCCAAGGCCGCCGACCTCGCACAGCTCATCACGAAGAACGCGCTCGGGCCGCGCGGCGCGGTGATGGTGGATGAGCGCACCAACACGCTCATCATCACCGATCTGCCGGCCCGCCTCCGGACGGCGGCCGATATCATCACGACGCTGGATCAGCCTCAGCCCCAGGTCGAGATCGAGGCGCGCATCGTCCAGACGAACCGGAACTTCACGAAGGAAATCGGCGTGCAGTGGGGCGTGAACGGGCGCATGGCGCCCGAGCTCGGGAACACCTCGCCGCTGGCGTTTCCCAATCAGGGCAG
>JACOUA010000347.1 GCA_016178075.1 Acidobacteriota bacterium | reverse complement strand
TGCAAGTCCAGCTGCATTCGGCCGGCGCTGCATCCCACCTGGCTGCGTTGCGACTCGTTCAAATACTCCCGGTATTCTCGCTCGTCGCGCCTTGCCAGGCGGGCGCATCGCCGCCCTCGGTGCTACGCTGGACTTACACCACGGACTGTTGAGGATTCTTCTCTGCGGGCTCCGCGGTCTCTACGGTAAATCGGGTCTTGTCGCAGCCTCTTTGCACGGAAGTTCGGAGACGATCACGTTCTCCCGCGACATCGCCCCGATCGTCGTCGATCGCTGCGGAAGCTGTCACCGACCGGGCGGCGCGGCGCCGTTCAGCCTGCTGACGTACGCCGACGTCAAGCAGCGCACGACGCAGATTGCCGACGTCACGCGGCGCGGTTTCATGCCGCCGTGGAAATCCGAGCCGGGCTATGGGGAATTCGTCGGGCAGAAGCGGCTGAGCCCCGCCGAGATCGCGCTGATCGGTCGTTGGGTTGCCCACGAGGCACCGGAAGGCGACCCGTCCGATCTGCCGAAGCTGCCGCGCTGGCCCGAAGGCTGGCAGCTCGGGACGCCCGACGTGATCGTCACCTTCCCGGAGTACACGCTCGGCCCGGATGGCACGGACGCGTTCCGCATCTTCGTCCTGCCGGTGCCAATCGACTCGACCCGGTTCGTCAAGGGTCTGGAGTTCAGGCCCGGCAATTCGCGGGTCGTGCACCACGCCAACATCCGAATCGATCCGACGCCGACGTCGCGATCGCTCGACGAGCAGGACCCCGACCCAGGCTACGACGGCTTGATTGCCCACACGGCCGTTTACCCCGACGGACATTTCTTCGGCTGGACGCCCGGCCAGCTGCCGACGCTGCTGCCGAAGGGCATGGCGTGGCGGCTGGAGCGCAGTGCCGATCTCGTCGTCCAGGTGCACATGCGGCCGAGCGGCAAGGTCGAGCGCGTGCAGCCGACGATCGGTCTGTTCCTGGCGAGCGATCCGCCGGAGCGGACGCCGGCGATGTTGCGGCTGGGGCGCCAAAACATCGATATCCCCGCGGGCGATGCGGCCTACACCATCGAGGACTCGTACGTGCTGCCGGTCGACGTCGAGGTGTACGCCGTGCAGCCACACGCCCACTATCGCGCGCGCGACGTCAGAGGCTGGGCCACGCTGCCGGACGGCTCGAGGAAGTGGCTGATCTTCATCAAGGACTGGGACTTCAGGTGGCAGCACGTGTATCGCCCCGTCGCGCCGATCGTGCTGCCCAAGGGCACGACGCTCGCGATGCGCTTCACCTACGACAATTCGGCGGAGAACCCGAGGAATCCGCAGCGGCCACCGCGGCGTGCCGTCTGGGGGCAGCGGTCATCGGACGAGATGGGCGATCTGTGGATCCAGGTGCTCACCAGAGACACGCGCGATCTCGCCGCGCTGACTCGCGCCTTCCGGCCCAAGGTCCTCGCCGAGGACATCGTCGGCTACGAGATGGTCATCCGATCGGATCCCGAGAATGCGGCGCTGCACGACGACGTGGCCATGCTGTACCTCGATCTGGGTCGCGCCGACGAAGCCGTACGGCACTTCCAGACCTCGTTGAGGCTCAACCCGCAGTTGGCCGCCGCGCATTACAACCTCGCCACGGCCCTGAGCGTCGCGGGACGGCTGGACGAGGCGATCCGGGAGTACGAAGAGGCGTTGCGGATCAATCCGGGTTACGCGAAGGCGCACAACAATCTGGCGAGCGTCCTCATGTCGCAGGGAGAACTGGATGAGGCGATCCGCCACGGGCGCGAGGCGCTCCGCCTGAACCCCGACAATCCCGAGGCCCACTTCACCATGAGCCGCGCGCTCGAGCGGCAAGGCGACATTCAAGGCGCGATCGCCCACGCCCGTGAAGCGCTGCGACTCAAACCCGGCTGGGAGCCGGCAAGAGCGCAGGTGGAGTCGCTGCGAGCGAAACTTGCCAAATCAGGGATCAGGGATCAGGGGGCAGGGACCATCAAACCCGACGATCTATACCTCTAGTGCAGTTTTCAGTTCTCAGTCGTCAGTTTTCAGTTCGGATCTCGCCCGCAATAACTGAAAACTGATAACTGATAACTGAGAACTACGCTACAGCGAAGTGAAAAACGCTGTAGACAGATCCTGGTCCCTGACCCCTGATCCCGGTGCTCCAAACCTATCGACGAATCCTGGTCCCCGATCCCTGACCCCTGATCCCTGTTCTTTGCGCCTCTCGCGCCAACGCGAGATTCTGCCGCGCGTCGGCGAAATCCGGCTTGAGCCGCAAGGCCTCTTGCAGCTCGACGATCGCCCGATCGACGTCGCCGAGATCCACCATGACCATCGCGAGGTTGTAGTGCGCCTGGGCGGATGTCGGATCGGCCGCCTGGGCCCGGTGAAACGCCTCGATCGCCTCCTGGAGCCGGCCCGCGGTCGCCAGCGCGATGCCGAGGTTGTTCAGCGCGTCGACGCGCTGCGGATCCCCGTCCAGCACGCGGCGGAATTCATTCGCCGCCTCATCAGCGCGTCCTCGCGCGAGCAGCGCGTTCGCGAGGTTGTAGCGCGCGGAGCGGTAGTCGGGTTGGATCTCGAGCGCGCGACGGTACTCGTCGATCGCGTCGTCCACCCGCCCCTCGGCCCGAAGGAGCGTGCCGAGATTGCTGTGCGGCGGGGCGTAGGCGGGGCCGAGCAAGATGGCGCGGCGATAGTGCTGCGACGCCTCGTCGTTCCGGCCCTCCGCCTGCAGCGCGGTCGCCAGATTGTGCTCCGTCACGGCGCGCATGAGATCGTCCGACACCATCGGCCAGTTGCAAAAGACCGCCACGGCGACGATGAGGGGCCAGTAGCCAGCAGCCAGACGCCAGTGGGATTTCTGATTCCCGACTGGCCACTGGCCACCGGCCGCTGGCCGCTGACCGTGTGCTCTCCCCAGCCGGTCCCGGACAAATCGTCCGAGCTCGACGAGGCCGGCCGCGGCGGGCAGCACGAGCATCGGGACCAACGGGTACCGGTAGCGCGCGAACACGTAGAACACCACCACGCTTCCCGCGTACGCCGCCAACATCGTGTACAGCAGTGAGAGCCGTTTCCGATCGGGCCAGGCGATCCAGATGCCAGCGACCGCCAGAGGGACCAGCGTCCCGAAATGCGTCACCGGCGCGAGCGTGCGGAGAATCGGCGACCAGTCTTCGTGCGTGGCCTGGCTCTCCGTATCGACGATTTCGGCCCGGTTCCAGAGCAACATGCACTTGCGACCGACCAGACGCAGCCAGGCGAGCGGATTGGAACGGACAAAGGCGAGCGCCCGCCCGGTCCAGTACTGCGAGACCTCGCCGGGCGTGAGCGAGCGGCCGAGCGCCCGCTCCGCAAGCTCCGTCGCGTCTTGCCGTTCGTACTCCGGCGCGCCGTGCCCGGATCGCAGCGACATGTAGGTGCCGTCCGACCGCGCGTTGTTGCCGATGAACAGGTTCGGGCCGAACTGCGCGGTGGTCAGGGCGAGCTCGCCGCCGACGACCTGGTTTCGAATCGCGACCGGCACGAGCACGAGCGCCGCTCCCAGGAAGAGCACGCCAGCGTGCGCGAGGCGTCGCTTCACGTTCCAATCGCGCCGAAGGAGGAGCCACAAGGCCGTCACCGCCACGAGCACGAGGGCGTTCTCGCGCGTGAGGCTGAGAAACCCAACCGCAATTCCCAGCGCCACCCACCAACCGCGCTTGCCCAGTTCCCGTCGTGTGGCAGTCGTGGCACCCACTTTCCGCCGAGCCTCATCATCTACCCGGTCAGCCCGCCGTGTGACGGTCATGGTGCCCGGCTTTAGCCGGGCCCGATCAGTCGTGGCGCTCGGCTTTAGCCGAGCCTCTTCAATCGCGTGGCTCACAATCCAGAGCGCGAGGCAGACAAAGAACACATCCAACACAGACTTCTGGATCAGCGCATCGGCGAAAATCGCGGGAGCATAGACCGCGAGCACCAGGCCGGCGACCAGTCCTGCCTGGGGCGACATCAGTCGACGGCCGGCGAGCGCCACCAGCACGCACGACACCGAACCAATGACCGCTTGAATGATTCTGATCGCGAGAAGATTCGGACCGATGAGCGCGTACAACACGCCGAGGAAGTACGGATAGAGCGGCGCCTGGTAGAACACCTCACGGCCCACCCAGTCGCCGCCCGCGAGTTGCCGGGCCCATGTGTCGTAGGCCGCTGAGTCACCAAGAAGCACGCTGAAGAAGGGCGTCCGCCGGATCAGCCACAGGTGTGCCAGCCTCACCGCGAGGGCGACGCCGAATACCGAGGCCATCGGTGACAGGTTTTGACAAAGCCAGCGGAACATGACGGCTTGAAGGTGGGCTGGTTCGGTGTGTCCGGCCCACTACGCTCGGGTCCGACAACTCGACTTTCGTTCCCCGGGATGCTAGGGTAACATCGTTTCCATAGCGCTTTTTCGGCCGGCCGCGGGACACGACCGGGCCAGGGAGCCGAGACAATGAAACCGAAGTGGCTGCTCGTTGGCGTGTTGGCTGTGGTGATCGTCGCGACCGGAAGGACGGTCGCCGCCGCGGGCGCGGGCGGGAACGATTCCGGCGCCGCCGGGACCCCGACCTTCACGAAGGACGTTGCGCCGATCCTCCAGGACAAATGCCAGGCGTGTCACCGCGAAGGCTACATGGCGCCGATGTCGCTCGTCACCTACGAAGACGCGCGGCCCTGGGTCAAGGCGATCAAGTCGCGTGTGGCTTCGCGTCAGATGCCACCGTGGCACATCGACAAGACGGTCGGGATTCAGCGATTCAAGAACGACCGCTCCCTGACCGACGATCAAATCGACACGATCGTTCGGTGGGTCGACGCGGGCGCGCCGAAAGGCGATCCGAAGGACATGCCCCCGCCCAAGCAGTTTGCGAGAGACGATGTCTGGGGGTTTGCCGAGATGTTCGGTCCACCCGATCTGATCATCAAATCGACGCCGTATACCGTGCCCGCCGTCGCGCAGGACGCCTGGTACAAGCCGGTCGTCGAAACCGGCCTCACGGAACGCCGATGGGTGCGGGCGATCGAGATCCACCCCTCGACCGTGAAGGGCCGGAAGATCACGCATCACGCGCTGGCCAGACTGCTGCAGGACGAGCCCGGCTCGCGCGAGCTCAGAGCGTCGTCCGCCGCGGATGACGATCAGACGAGCGCCGGACTCTTCATGGAGTGGGCCGTTGGCAAGCAGGGCGAGATCATGCGGCCGAACAGCGGCAAGCTGATGCTGCCCGGCTCGAAGATCGTCTGGGACATCCACTATCACGCGGTCGGCGATGACATCACGGACTCGGTCGAGCTCGGCATCTACTTCTATCCGAAAGGCCAGGAACCCAAGTACCGCCAGGTGCTCGCGCTCTACAGCAGCATCGCCGGGGGAAGCCGCAACATCGACATCCCGCCGAATTCGACGTTCGTGAGCCAGGCCTTTCACGTGATGAAGCAGTCGGGCCGCATCGAGAACTTCCAGCCGCACATGCACCTGCGCGGCAAGGGCATGGCGCTCGAAGCGATCACGCCCGATGGAAAAACGGAAGTCGTCAGCTACGTGAGCGACTACAACTTCAACTGGCACGTCAACTACGTCTACGACGACGATGCCGCGCCGCTCTTCCCGAAGGGCACGATCCTGAAGGTGACGTCGTGGTACGACAACACGGCCTCGAACCGGAACAATCCGGATCCCAACCAGTGGGTCGGCTACGGCGACCGCACCGTCGACGAGATGGGCCACGCCTGGATCAACGTCACCTACATGCCCGACGAGGACTATCTGTCGGAAGTCGCCAAGCGCAAAGCGCAGCAGCGGGCGACGACACCGCCGCCGCAGTAGGTGTAAACGAAGAACGAAGAATGAAGAACGAAGAAGCCGGTTCTTCTCTCGCTCCGTTCGACGTTCTTCGTTCGTCGTTCTTCGTTTCGTTTAGGAGCCTTCTTCGTTCCAAGGTTCTTCGTTCTTCCTGTCTGAGTGCAGCGATAGCCCTGTCGTGGGGACTCCTCGGTGCGGGACAGGTGCCGACGCCAATGCCTCTGGCGCCGCTCCGCGACGCCGGGCTGAGCATCACCGGCGCATTCGAGGGCTGGTTCCAGAATGCCGACGGCACTTTCGCGCTGCTCGTCGGGTACTACAACCGCAATCAAAAGCAGACGCTCGACATCCCGGTTGGCCCGAACAATCGAATCGAGCCCGGCGGCCCGGACCAGGGCCAGCCGACGCATTTCCTTCCGAAGCGGCAATGGGGTGTCTTCGCGATCATCGTTCCCAAGGACTTCGGCGACAAAAGACTCACCTGGACTCTGACGGCGAACGGCCAGACCACCTCGGTCCCTCTGCACCTGAATCCCCTCTGGGTGGTCGAGCCGTTCAAGGACGCGGCGCAGGGCAATACGCCGCCCGTCGCGCGATTCCAGCCGGGGGGCAAGATCTTTCAGGGTCCGCCACGCGAAGTTGCGGCTACCTTCACGACACGGATTCCGGATCCCATCACCCTGAGCGTATGGGTGACCGACGACATGAAGCGCCCGCCGGAAGCGCGGCCGCGTCCCGGGCCGCCCATCTCGGTCACGTGGAGCACATTCCGGGGGCCGGGCGCAGTGACGTTTGGCAATCCCAAGCCGGACGTCGACGCGGCGGACGGCAAGACCACGACGACGGCGGCCTTCAGCGAGCCCGGGGAATACACGCTACGGGCGCAGGTCAACGACACGAGCGGCGACGGCGGCGGCGGGTTCCAGTGCTGCTGGACGAACGTGCACGTCAAGGTCGTCGTCGCCCCGCGCGCGAGCAGCCAACCCTGAATCAGGCTCGGGGCTTGAGAGCCTGAGAAGAACTGCCCACGATCACCACAGAGTGGTAAAGCGGGTTACTGGCCGTTTCCACCCGATCCCTCGGGAGAGCGATCGCTCCCAAAC
>JACOUA010000360.1 GCA_016178075.1 Acidobacteriota bacterium | reverse complement strand
CGATTCGCGAGCAGGTCGGTGTCAGAGCATGCGTCCGGATTGGCGCCGGCTCGTGGGTCTGTGGCGGGGCCGTCGTGCTCGCCGACGTCGGTCGTGATTCAGTGATTGGCGCCGGGGCGGTCGTGACCGAGGTGATTCCCGACCGCGTGCTCGCCGCTGGTGTGCCCGCGCGGGTCGTCCGGCAGCGCGACTGAACGCGGGAGACCCTCAGGCCCAAGCCGCTCGCGGTCTGGCGAGCGCATCGGCCCCGAGGACGAGGGCTCGGCACAGGGGCCGGGCGAACAAGTCTGGCAACCGGGCGACGGCGAGCTTCAAGCGAAGCTTGAGCGATCGGGGAACCCCCGGCATCGTCAGCCCGAGCTCCCGCACGATGTCCGTCCGGCCGGTTGCAAAAGCGAAGTTTACGACGTTGGTACGCTCGCCCTGTATAAGTTCCGCGAGCAGCGCCGCATGTTGTTCGCCGCACGGTCGATGGTGCAGCCTCGCGTGGGCAAGGATCGCCAGCATCCCGAGCGCCGTCCTGAGGTGGTCGCGCGAGAAGTTCTTGGGATGCTTGCGAATGCCCACGAGCGGGCAGGCCACCGCTCCCATCGGCGCACGCTGTGCGCAGCGCAGCACGAACTCGACGTCTTCGGCCGGCGTCCACCCCCACTGCTCGTCGATGCCCCCCACACGCTCGAACAAGGCGCGGCTCGTCAGGATCGTGGATGGGTAGATCGGCTGGAATCTGAGCAGTCGGGCATAGAGAGGGTCGCCGAAGATCCAGAGATTCGGATCGATCTCATGCCGGCCCGATTCCCAGAACCCCCTCGGCGCGTCGCCGAATTTCGTCGCGCTCGCCCACCCCTCGCCTCTCACAACCACCGAGTCGCAGAACACGTACTCGACATCGGGCGCTTGCCGCAGCAACCGCACCTGCCATTCGAGCTTCTCTGGCCTCCACAAATCATCGCTGTCGCAGAACGCGATCCAAGGCGCGCTCGACAAGCGCGCTCCGACGTTGCGCGCGTGGCACACGCCTGAGTTCTCGATCCGGTTGTACTGCACCTGGGGGCCATATCGGCTCACCACCGCTTCCGTGTCATCGGTCGATCCATCGTCGATGACGACGACTTCGCCGGGCCGATGCGTCTGCGCGAGCACGGCATCGAGGGTGGCGCCGATTAGGTGAGCGCGGTTGTAAGCGGGGATGACAACCGAGACATCCCAACGCGTATCCGTGACGACAGCCACGAGACCTCTGTAGGGCTATGAACCGAATTCAGAGCGGGCGCGAACTCGTGCAGCCGTCGCGCAGGCCCGCTATGGGACACGACGGTGTCGGACTGCAATTTCAGGCAATTTGCAGCCAACTGTTGACAAGGTGTGCAAAGCGCCCGCCAGTCAGTGGCGAAGCGAGGATGACGCCGAAACACGTGAATTCCGGGCCATTCTTGGGGAGACAGTCACAGACCGACGCGCTTCGTCACCTCAAAACTTGAAGCCAGCCCCGCGGCGGGGCTGCGAACGTCGACCACTGACGTTGTGCCGCCCCGTTCCCGCTGTTCCTGCGGTCTTGAAGCTTCCAGTGCGACGAGTCCCTATTCAGTGGGTACATCCCACTACGAGTTGATCAGAGGTGTCTCGGTATTCGGCGAGCAAGTCCTTGAAGAACGGCAGGTCTTCCAGACAATAGCCGGATAGCACCTTTTCTGCGGTGGAGACCATCATGAGTCGCCCATCCGAGCAGCGACGCATTCGGTGATTGATGAAGAGTCTGACCGGGGCGGCTTCCGGCGCAGGATGACCGAGGATTGCGGGGTTCTCGAGCCACGCCTCCACCTCCACCGAAAGCGTGTCGCGCGAAGAGGCATTATTAAGGTACGCGCTTCTGCGTCTGACGAGGGAACGCCGATCCAGCAGCTCGTCGGACAATCCAAAGCGGCAGCCCTTGAGCGCTCGGCGTTCACATATGTCCAGGAACAACGGGTAGTTCGCGAAATAGACGAGCCCCGCGCCATTCAGATCCCGGTCGGCCACCAGGTCATAGTCCAGCGAGACGCTGCCGGGAGTCATGCGGACGAACCCGTCGGGAGCGCACTCGAAGCAACCATTGCGTTCTGCCTCCTTCACCGCCCGGTACGAATCCGGCGCGACCGCCACCTCGCGAATCCGATCGAAGCCGGAGTTTGCGGGACGAGACTTCTTGAGCCACTCGGCGCCGCCGAATTGCTTGACGAATATGTTCGACATCCGTGCCGCCGGCACACCGGCGGCAACCGCCGTAGCCAGCCCGTCGAAGCGTAATGGTCCGCCGTCGGGCCAGTCGCCAGGCAGCAGATAGATCACTCCATCGAGCATTGAAGCTCCGAAGCGCTCGAGCGTCGAAACGACCTTCAGCCGATCGTTCTCCCCGTAAGAAGCCATGTGACGATGCTCTGGAAATTGCAGGTCGATATAAAAAAACGTCGGATACAGCCGGTGCCCGTCAGTGTCTGTCACGTCGCGGCTCGGCACACCACAAACAGCGCTCAAGTGCGACCAACGAAGGTGCCCGAGGTACTTCAAGAGCGGACTCTCAGCCAGATTGTTCAGCCCGGTTATCGGCATCCCGATTTCTACCGCATCGTGAAACAGACCCGTGTCGGTCAGATACGGCGCCGGGCGGAACTGCACGTCATGTGCGCGGGCAGGAGATGGATCTGCCCACGAGAAGGCAGACACTTCCGACGACGCTCCAACGTATGCCACGACATCACGTAATGAGTCGAACCCGGTCCAGGCATCATCCGTGATATGCACGTGAAGACGACGCTCGAGCGATTCGCGCAGCACCAGCAACCCGAGGGAATCAATGCCGTTATCGACGGCCGATCGAGACAGATCAACTTCGGCTTCCGGTATTCGCGCTAGGCGAGCAACCGCTTGCGCTACAGATCGTTCGATGCTTTCGGGAGTCATCTTTGAACCCCATTGATTCACGTTGTTCGATTCGGTGTTCGCTTCGCTCGGGTCGCCCAAAACTGGTCGGCCGCTTGGGCCACGTCGCTTCAGAATGCGCACCGGAACACCGCCCACCACGACTGCCGGTGGAATTGGCTCGTGAACGAGCGATCCTGCCGCCACGACCGTATGAGCGCCCACGTCCGCCATGACGATCGCCGCACTCCCGATCCAAGCTCCCTCGCCGACATGGACCCGCTTCACCTCACCTGCTTGATCTCGGATGACAGTGAACCGATCCGCGGTCCCGTGTGTCCGTCCCCCGCTCGGGAGATGACACCCTGGTCCGATGAGCACACCGCGGTCCAATCGCACCAAGCCGATATGACACCGAGGCCCTATCACGACGTTTTCAGAAATGTGAGCGGCGGCCTTGGAGAACACGGTACCGAAGCCAATAGATGCAGACCGGTGACAGTGGGCGAGCGCGCGGGCGAAGAACGCCCGCCTCAGATAGTCCCCCACTAATCCCGGCACCAGCGATAGCACCTGACTCGAGCCCTCGAGGGCGCGGTCCCGGCCCATGAGAGCCGCACGTACCCAGAACGATAGCAGTAGCGGCAGGACCAGCACGGTGGCCCCCGCGAACACTGCGGTCTTCACGAGCGCCCGCAGCGAGGTGCGTGACATCAGATTCGCGTCAATTTCAGCTTCAGGAGATCGACAAACGCTGGCGACCTGTCGAGCGCCAGGATGACACGGTGTGCCTGGAGCGCGCTCCCCGCATCCGCAAAGTGCACCGAATCGTGAAAATGCGCCGAGTCGCCCGGAATCGTGTCCTCGCCCTCGATCAGGATGAGGCCTGACGATCGAGCGATCTCACGGATCACGCGGTTGTATGCCTCGTAGCCCTTCACCAGACCGTTGGGGTCGAGAAACGGCATGTAAAACAGCGCGGCCTCGGACGCCGCGAGCTGCTCCTCGGCCGTTTGGTCGCGACGAATGCGATGCGACAGCGTGGCAATCGCCACGACGGGCGCCAGGCGCCGGCTGGCCGCCACGAGCGCCGTCAGGTCCGCCCGAAAGCCTCCGGTAATCTCGTCAGGCTCGAACCGCAGCACCGGGCGCGCACCCCGTCTCATCTGCCACGTCGCCACCAGAATCTCGTAGTTCTTCCTGACCAAATCCAACGCGAGCGACCACCGGCCCGACCAGATATCGCGGCGCTTTTCGTAGAGGCCCCGCTCACTCGCCAGACGCTGTGTTGAGTAAATGAAGTCGTTGAACCCCTCATACAGGACGATCACGTCGGGGGCGAGCGGGGCGACACGACGTTCCAGATTCCGCAGCGAGTTGGCAACGGTGTAGCCGGGAATGCCAGCGTTCAGGTAGTCGAACCCGTTCTCGGGATGCTCCTCTTGCATGGCGCGCCACACCAAGTACGGCCATGTGGCCTCGTTGCTGCTCACCTCGGCACAGAACGTGGTCGACGCGCCGACGAATGCGATCCGGATGCGACCACCGGGCTTCGTCCAGTCGAGCTCCGGGCTCCTGAACCCTCTCGAGTTGATTCGGATCGTGGCAGTGGCCGATCCAGGAACCGGCACTTCCAAATGGGTCGTTTCGTCCGCTCGACGGAAGCCGCCGATTTCGTGGAACGTGCCGTACTTCACGTATTGCCGCGTCCGCACGGTGCCCTCGGCGACGAGGAGCGCCATAGCCAGCGATCCGGTGACGAGCAGGCACCTCGCCATGGCGCGTTTCCAGCCGGGCATGAAGGGGCGGGTCATAGGCGGCGCTCGCGCGGCCTGAAATGCGGCCACGGCACTTCACAGTCCGACTCGGTGGTCCAGTTCGGCGTCACGCGGTCGCGCGCGTGCGGAACCAGCGGCGTCACCGTGTTCGATCCCCCGATGAGCAGTCCGGCGACGTGGAATCCCAGAATCACACCCATCTCCCCGACGAGGACGTCACCCACGTCCGGGTATCTCGTAGGAAGCAGGAGCTGACCGAGTTCCAGGCCCGTGAGGACCAGACCTCCGAACGCGAGGGCGAACGCCGTCCACAGGCGCGATGGACGCGCGGGATTCCCAGGTGAGGCAAACCGCAGCAGCGCACCCAGGGCGAGGGTCAGGGCCAGCTTCGCTAGAATCTCCCGCAAGAGATCGAGGGTCGGCATCGGGGCATAGCTCGCGAGTGGCACGAACAGCAGCTCGGATAAGCGCTGACGGACGAACGAGGCGTCGGCACGGAAATCGAAAGGCGTCCAGTGGTACACGGCCAGACAGCCGATCCACCCGCCAATTCCCAGCCGCGCCAGCGTTGCCCAGCTCGCCGGGGTCGCATCGTCCCCAGGCCGGATCCGCTTGCATATCCTCGCGGCGACCAGCGCGCCGGCCGTGACGCCGGTGCCACCGGTCAACACGTCCATGGCGTCCGTGACCCGGGACCAGACGAACAGCTGTGCCAGCTCGAGACCTGCGACCGCCAGCCACCCGAGGGCGACGGCCGTCAACAGATCGCGACGACGGTCGCGCCTGGTCCACCCGACAAGCGCCAGCATCCCGAATGGGGCGCACAGAAGCACGTTGGGGAGCCAGCCGCCGAACGCCGCGAGGCCGACATCGTGGGGCCAGTGGGGCTGAAGCAGGACCCGTCCTGCGCGGTACTTTGCCGCGAGCTCGGCGGGCCGCACGGTGAAGTCCAGTGGTAGGAGCTCGGCCACGACAATCCCCGCCGCCAGAAGACCGAGCACGCGCGTCGTCCGGCGGGCGCCATCGCGTTCGTCGTGCAGCGCCCGCAGCCAGGACGTCACGCCCGGACCGAAGAGGCACCAGCCGACGATGCCGCTGAGGTTGCCGATGGTCTGCGCGAGCACGTCGGCCATCGATGGCGTGCGGTCGGGAAAGAAGACCTGCGACAGCTCGGCCGCGAAGGCCAGGCCGGTCCCCAGCGCCAGCGCGAGGATCACCGCGGCGGAAGTCACGGTCCGATCAAGCGCCAGCGCGCCCGTCAGACAGAAGCCGAACGGCACGAGCAACGCGAGGTTGGTGACGAAATCCGTCGATGAAAACCGTACCGTGTCCATGCGCAGGAAGGCACCGATTGCGACCCGCGTCTCCTCGAGGGAAACGTCCGAGCGATTGAAGGGAACCAGGCTTCCGTACATGACGAACATCGCCGTCAGGCACGTCAGCAGGACGAACGCGCGCCGCGTCGGAACGGCGGACATCTGTCGCCCTGTCAGGCGGCCGCCTTCGACACACGGCCCACGAGCAACACGCGCCCTCCGAGCACACGGGCGATCGGCTGCAGGCCGGTCAAGAGGAGACGGTCCATGATCGCGAGCGCCGCGATCCGCGGGAGCACGCGGGACACGAGGAAGTCGAAGTACTTCTCACGCTCGACCCGACCGACGGCGGTTTTCAGTATTCTGATGTCACGCTCGGTCATCTTCCGCTCATCGGCGGTGATGTACGGGGTACCGTTTCCGTAGATGATCCCCTGCATCGGCCGGTACAGCAGCTTCTCTACCACCCACGAGCGCCGAACCACTTCGGTGATCGAATGCGAGTAGATCTCGTCGACGACCCAGAGCGCGCCGTCGCAGCAGACGCGCCGCATCTCCGCCGTCGCGGCCGGGATGTCCACGTGGTGCAGGATGTCGCGGGCGAGCAGGAGGTCGAACATGCTGTCGTCGTACGTGAGCCGCTCGGCTGGCATCTCGCGGAAGCTCACGTCGAGCCCCTCGCGCCGCGCGAGCCTCGAGGCGGTGTCCAGCGATTCGGGGCAGAGGTCAAACGCGTGGACCTCGGCGCCCATCTTCGCGAGGTAGAGCGCGTCGCTGCCGAACCCGCAGCCGACGACGAGGCACCGCTTCGCGCGGAGGTCGAGCGACAGCAGGTACGTGTACATGTCCCAGTACGCGTTCCACCAGCGCCGCCTGTTCGGCCGCAGCAGGTCGTACGGAAACGGCGCCGCGAGCACCCTCTGGTACTCGGCCGCGTGGTCGCGGTGGTACTCCAGCTCTCGCCGCTGCCGGTCGGTGAGAGCGGTATCCGCGGGTACGCAGAGCGTCGTCATCGTGCGCCGCCTCTCAGGCCGAAGAGTCGCCGATGGAATCAGGGGGAACGCCAGTCTACGCAGGAGCACGCAACCGCGTAGGCCAGCAGGCAAAGTCGGGAATCCCTACGCAAACGACCTGCCGCCAGCGCAGCCACCCCACGGCTGCTCGGATTTGCACAGAAGTGCCCACCGCTGACGACGGCGACTTGAAACCGCGCAGGGTTGCTACTCCAGCGCGCGGAGCCAGCCGCCGAAAGTCGCGACAGTTTTCAAAGCTCGGCTTTCCGGACCGACCGCGTGCCGGCCGTCGTGGCAGGGCAGAGGGAGGTTAGGGCCCTTACGGCAGATAACGCGCGACGCGAGGGCCGACGAAGCTCGCCAGCGAGAGCGGCAGCCGCTGCCAGACCGCAATCGCCGCCTGAAACTTCGGGTTCTTCGTGGATCGATCGGGCAGGCGCGCTGCCCGCAGCAACTGATACTCCCAGCAGAGCGGTACCGCCCGCGCGCCCCATTGCTTCTTGAAGTGGTACGGCCCATCGTCGGGCGTCGATCGGCCGAAGTCGAACTGCTCGAAGCCTCGCGCGATCGCGAACTCCACCATCGTCCAGTAGAGCAGGTAGTTCGGGCAGATTGTCCGGTAGTCGCGGAGTGACGAGGCCCACGGGATCTCGATCGAGCCGTGGTACGCGAGCGAGATGCCGGCGGCTACCGCCATTGTTCCTTTCCGCACGACGAACACCCGCGCGCGATCGGGGAACTGCCGAAGCACTTCTTCGAAGAAGCGCCGACCGTAGACGGGCGTCCCGAGGTCCCGCATGTTGCGGCAGAAGACGTCGTAGAACTCCGCCAGCAGCCCCGCGCCGCCGGCTTCGGTCGTCAGCTCGCTCTTCTGCGCCTTGCGGACCTGGTTTCGGACCTTCTTGTCCACCTTCTCCCACATCGCCTCGGGACTTTGGGCGAGCGGCAGGAGCATCGTGACCTTGTGCCGCCTGGCCTGCAGATCCGGAAACCGCTGATCGAAGTGGCGCAGCTCGACGTGGCTCGACTTCGCCCGCTCGCCGAGCCGGCGGGCGTGGTCGACCAGCGCGCGCGCGGCCGCGTCGTTCGAGGCCAGCACGCCGCCGTAGTTGACGAAGGGCAGCGACACGAGGAATCGTCCGAAAAGGGCGTGATCGAACTGCACCAGCGGCAGGACGCCCGTGATCTCGCCGCCCTGCCTGGCTGCCAGGTAGATCGCGCGATGATCGAACCCGCGCTCGAAGACCTCTCGCCAGCCCCACAGGTGATACATCGTGCCGCTTGGGCAGCCCTCGACGTACGCGTCCCACTCGCGCTGGCCGACGGCCGTCATGATCGTCGGCGGCTCCTGAGGCCCGAGCTGGGGATCCTGCTGCGAATCCTCGCGAAAACAGAGGGCGGTTTGCATCAGACGATTCCCGAAGCGACGCGATAGCTCGTCGCGGAGGCGGCCTTCGCGGGCGCGACGCCGGCCGGCTGAAGCTTGGCGTCGGCGAACTGCTGGACCAACACCGAGCTGATGGGCCCGAACGAGAAATCAGCCAGCAGCTGTCTCAGCCGCCGTTCGGTGCGCCCGAGGTTCACGTAGTGGCGGAACCTGGTCAGGCCGGTGACCGGCATCCGGGGCTGATCCGGATCCAGCTCCCACGGGTGCAGGTAGACGATGGCGGGACGCTGCTCGAGATCGTTGAGCCGCCCGATCGCACGACGCGTCAACTCGTAGGGCAACAACCGAAAATACCCGCCCCCGGCCACCGGCAGGGTGGCGCCGGCAATCTGCACCGTGGAGGGCGGCACTTCCCAGATCGATCCGGCGGCGCGGGTCATGAGATGCGCGTGCCTTGGGGCGCCGCTCATGCCGTAGCGGTCGTGACGGATGGGGAAGATGCTGGAGTCGTACGCGTAACCTTCCTCGATGAGGACGTCCAGCGCCCACTCGGAACGGGCCGTGATCGAGAAGCTCGGCGCGCGGAAGCTCATCACGGACTGACCGCAGGCGTCCTCGATCGCCTCTCGCGCCTCCTGCAGATCGCGTCGAAACTCCGCGGGCGTCAACTCGTAGACCAGGCGATGCTTGAAGCTGTGCGATCCAATCTCGTGCCCGAGCGAGGCAATCCGCCGCACCAGCGCGGGATTCTTCCTGGCCAGCCAGCCGAGCACGAAGAAGGTGCCCCGGACGTTCGCCTCGGCCAGCATCTCCAGGATGCGATCGGTCGACCGTTCGACGCGGCTCTCGAACCTGTCCCATGCCGCGCGCGGCACCAGATGATCGAACGCGCTGACCTGGAAGTACTCCTCGACGTCGACCGTAAGGGCGTTCAGGATCCGGATCATCGCGCGCCCCGGCGAAGCAGCACGATCTTGACCGTGGTGAACAGCACGAAGAGGTCGAGGCCAATCGAGGCGTTCTTGATGTAGAAGAGGTCATACTGCAGCTTCTCCATCGTGTCCTCGATGCTGGCGCCGTAGGTGTAGCGGACCTGCGCCCACCCCGTCACCCCGGGTTTCACGGAGTGTCGCTGCCCGTAGTACGGAATCTGCTCGGTGAGCTCTCGCACGAACTCCGGTCGCTCGGGCCGCGGTCCGACCACGCTCATCTCGCCGCACAGGACGTTCCAGAGCTGCGGCACCTCGTCGAGGCGCGTCTTGCGCAGAAACGCCCCAACTCTCGTAATCCGCGGGTCGGCGGCGGTCGCCCATGTCGGTCCCGTCTTCGCCTCCGCGTCCTGGCACATCGTCCGGAACTTGTGCACGGTGAAGGGCCGCCCGTTGAGACCGGTCCGCTGCTGGTGATAGAGGACCGGACCCTTGGACGTGAGCTTGACGGCGAGCGCCACGATGGCCATGAGCGGCGAGGCGAGGACCAGGCCGATGGACGCGGCCGTGATGTCGAGCGCTCGCTTGGAGAAGACGAACATCGCCGGCTTGCGAAAGCCGCTCGAGAAGATCAGCCAGCTCGGTCGGAGGTTCTCGAGCGCGATCTTGCCCGTGTACTCCTCGTAGACTGACGCGAGGTGATCGAAGGTCACGCCGTTCAGCTTCATCGTGAGCAGGGCGTCCATCGGGAGCTTTCCTCGCGCATCGGCGAGGCTCACGACCACCCGATCGACCTTCCGCTCCTCCACCAGCCTGGGAATGTCGTCGATCTCGCCGATCACGCCGGGCGTGGGCACACCGCACGCCAGGCAGCCGGCTTCAGGTTCCACGAACCCGACGATCTCCACGCCGAACTCGAGCCGCCGGGCGATGAGCTCGCGCGCCAGCGCGACGGCGCCCGGCTTCGTCCCGACGATGAGCAGGCGCTCGCGCGGGCCGACACGGCTGGTCAGCCAGATGAAGCCGACCCGCCAGCCTGCGACGAACGCGATCGCCAGGCCGGAGGCCAGCACGAACACGCCGCGACCGGGGATGAGAGTCGGAAACCAGAAGTACAAGACCGCTAGCAGCAGCGACGTCACGCCGAGCGATCCCATCAGGCGGATCACGGTGTCCGGGACGTCGGCGACGGCGCTGAAATCGTAAAAGTCCGCGTAATACAGGCAGAGCTGACAGAGAAACGTGATGAGCAGGGCTTTGGCGAGGAAGGACGGATCGCTCACCAGCGCCGTGGCCCGTTGCCCCATCATCAGCTGGGAGCTGAACGCCACGGCGATGACGTCAGTACTTCGAGTACTCGTACGCCTTGAGCGCAAGGCCTTGCTCGGCGCGATTCAGCACCACGCCAAGGATCCGCTCCTTCTTGATCGCCTCAACGGCGCGGTTCATGTATTCGTACTGCGTCTCACCCGCCTTAATCACGAGCAGCACGGCATCGACCATCGACCCCAGAAGGTTCGCATCCGGCAACACGGCCACGGGCGGCGTATCGAGGATGACGAAGTCGTACTTGGCGGAGGCCGCCTCGATGAACTCCCGCATCCGCGCGGAGGTCAAGGCGCCCACCGGATCACGGTTCGGCCGTCCCGCAGCCAGGACCGCCAGCATCGGCGACACTTGATACGGCGAGATCTGGTCGGCGCGAGCTTGATCCAGTAGCTCGCTCAATCCCCAGCCGGTCGGCAATTGAAAGAGCGTCTGCAGCGCCGGCAGCCGCATGTCGGCGTCGACCAGCAGGACATCGCGCTTGTAGGAGTTCGCGAGCGTCGTGGCCAGGGCGCTCGAGGTGAAGCTCTTGCCTTCGCCCTGGAGCGCGCTCGTGACCGTCACGACCTTCACCCCGTGGGTTTCCTGGGCGCGAATGACCTGACCGGCGAGCTTGCGGAACTGTTCGACCGCGATCGGGTTGGCCATCGCGATGTTGCCGGCTTGCGTCGGCGACTGGACGGGCAACCAGGTGAAGCCTTGTTCGGTGGCTGGCGCGGGTGGAGGCGTGGCGACGGGTACCACGACTGTCACGGGCGCGGGGACGGCCTTGACAACCGGTGCCGGAACGCGCGCCAGGGCGCCCGCCTGTTGCAGCACCGCGTCGACGGCCGGCGCCACGAGAGGCGACCTCTGTGCGGCGAGCGCGCTTGCCTGCTCGAGCACCATCTCCCAGGCCGCCGCGGCCTCAACGACCGGACGACGGGATCCAGAGCCGAAATCCACGATGGGGGCGGTGGGCAGAGGACGCGTCCGGGCAAACTCGACTTCGGGCGCGCTGAGTCGAGGCGTCAGCGCCGGGGCGAGCGCCCGTCGGACGTACGGGTTCTCCACCGCAGGCCCTTCGACTCCGCTCAGGGCTGGCCGCACGGCGTCTCTCGGATGGCCGGTCGACACCAGCCGGAGTCGCGGATCCGACCGCGAGGCGCGCGGCCCACGGTCGGGAATGCCCGACTCCACGTCCCGCACGTCTTCACTCTCAAGGGCCCGCAGCAGTGCCTGCTCGATTCGGCTCATGTCGCCTCACGCGTACGAAACGGTCAGTGCCGGGGCCTCGACCGCGCCATCGTACGCGGAGAGATCGAAGTCCCGGCACACCTCGGTGACGATGTCGATATCGACGATGGCGCGCCTCGTGGCGAACCCGCTGACGAGCGCGTTGTCGCAAATGACGCTGATGATTCGGGGAATGCCCCCGGTCTGCTGATGGATGAGATCGACGGCCGGCGGCGTGAAGAGCGGCCGTCCGCTCCCGCCGGCGATCCGGACGCGCGCCGCGATGTACGCGCCCGTTTCCTCGCGGGTGAGCGACCGCAGAACGTACCGCAGCGTCACCCGCTGCTTGAGCTGCCGAAGCGAAGCGTGATTCAACCGCGCCGTCAGCTCGGGCTGGCCGCACAGCACCACGGACAACAGCTTCTGGGTCGTCGTCTCGAGGTTCATCAACAGCCGGACCTCTTCGAGCAGCTCGTAGGACAGGCTCTGCGCCTCGTCCAGCACGAGCGCCGTCGAGCCCCCGACGACTTGCCGGGCGAGCGAGTCCTGCTGCAGCTCGGCGAGAAAGTGCATCTTGCTGGCGGCTGCCGCGCGGCTCAAGCCGAAGCGGCCGGCCAGGACCGCGAAGAAGTCCTCTCGGGTCAGGACGGGGTTGCTCACGTACGCCAGACGGCTGACCGGCATCGGTCGAGACATGAGCGCGCGGAGGAGCATGGTCTTGCCGGTGCCGGCCTCGCCGGCCAGCACCGTGATCCCTTTGCGCGTGCGGATGCCGTACAACAGCGTGCTGAGCGCCTCGCGGTGCGTCGCGCTCAGGAACACGTAGCGCGGATCCGCCGTCAGCTCGAACGGCCGTTCCCGCAGTCCGTAGAAGCGTTCGTACATTAGCTCTCAGCTTTCAGCTCTCAGCTATCAGCTCTCAGCTCTTCTAACGTCCCTGCATCCACATCCAGATCAACGACGCGGCAAACGAGGTCACTGCCGCGCCCGCGACCATCATGGCGGCCAGGCGCAGCAGGTTCGTGTCGCGCTGGTCGATAGCGCCCACGGTCACGCCCACGGCGCTGGCGGCGCCGACCGTCGGGACAATCGCCAGCACCGGCAGCCCCAGGCTGGCCTCGACGTCCTCGTCGGTGCGGAGCGCGGAGTCACGGAATTCGACGAGCCCGCCGATTGCCAGGCCGAGCAGCAGGCCCATCCCCAGGCCGACCAGACACATTTGCGTCCGCTTGGGGCTGATGCGCTTCTCCGGCACCCGCCCTGGATCCAGCACCTTGAAGCGCTCGCCGATCGCGCCGCGCTCGAGGTTTGCGGCAATCTTGGCGCCTTCTCTCTTCTGGAGCAGGCTGTTGTAGAGCTCCTGGATCGTCTTGTAGTCCCGCGTCAGCGCCGTCATCTCCGACTCGCGCAGCGGAACCGCTTCGAGCCGCCGCCGGTATTCGCCGATCGTGCTCTGCAGGCGCCCCTGTTCCGCCAGCTTGTTGGCGATCTGCCGATCGGCCAGCTCGAACTGCCCCTGGAGGTCGGCGATGCGGCTTTCCTTGAGGGCTTCGGCGGCGGTCAGGGTTCGACCCGGTTTTCCACCCGCCCGCGCGTCCGATCGCACCTTCTGTTCGAGCTTTTCAATATTGCGCTTCGCCTGCAGGATGTCCGGATGCTCGGGCGTGAGCTTGAGCTCGATCGCCCGGAGCTCCGCCCGCGCGGCGTCGAGCTGCTGCGCCGGCGTGCCGAGCTCGGCCAGCGACTTGGGTGCGCCCGGCGCCAATGCAGTCGCCACAGCCGGGTCGTCCGTCATCGCGCGTTCGAGCTGCCGCTGCAGGAACAACCGATCGTTGCGGTCCCGGTTGAGCGCCTCGGCGAGCTGCTGAACCTGAAGCTGCGTGCTGTTGAGGACCTGTAGGTTGGCGGCCTGTTGCTCGGGCAGCTCTCCTCCGTACTGGGTCTGGTATTCCTGGAGCTTTCTCTCCTGCTCCAGCAGCCTCCGCTTAGCGTCATCGAGCTGCGTCTGCAGGAAGTCCTGGGTCGCTTCGGCCAGGCCTTCGCGGTCGCGCGTGCTCTCTTCGAGGAAGAGAGCCGTCAAACGTTTCGAGACGTCGTACGCGAGCTGCGGGGTGCCGGCGATGTAGCCGACGCGGAAGATCTCCTGGTCCACGATGGTAAAGACGGTGTCCTTGCCCATCTGCTCGAGGACGTTCTCCATCACCGTCGACCTGCGCATCTTCTCGTAGAGGTTGAAGTCCTCGATGATCTTCTGCAGCCGCGGCCGCGTCAGGATGGCGCGTTGAATCGTGGGCAGCCGCTCCTCCATCCGGAACCGGCTCCCGACCGTCGATTGCACGACCGCGTCGGGCACGGCCGGCGGCAGCACCTGAACCAGAGCCTCGGCCTGGTACCGCTCCGGGGCGAGCAGGCTGGAAATCACGGCCCCGATCGAGACGATGACCGTCGGGATCGCAATCCACCAGCGGCGGCGCCACGCGGCGCGCAGGATGTCGTCGGGGGTGTAGGTTTTGCCGGGAATCACGTCAGCTCCTGTGTTACTGCGTCATCGGCAGCCAGCTGCCCTACTGGGTCATGGGCAGCCAGAAGACCAGGCTGACGCGCCCGCCGCGGCGATCCATGGCCCGCGGGATGAACTCGACCGGCGTCGAGCTGGGATCGAACTCGTACTGGTACGACAGCCCCTGAACCTCGACGGCCATGTACTTCGTGAACGCGTAGCGCATCTGCGCCGCGCCCTGGAAGTTGTGATACCGCCGCCCGGGCTGGCCGATCTGGCCGATTGCGCCGCCGATTTCGAACGAGGCTTCGATCCGAGGGCCGAAGAGGCCGGACAGCCGCGCCATCACGCCGTCGGAGAAAATCGGCTGCGTGAAGCCTTCGATGACCTGCACGCCTCGGTCGTAGTCGATCTGCAGCGCCCAGCGATCGGGCGTGTCGTATTTGAAGCTCCCGTTCGCGGTCATGCGATACATCCGGTCGGTCCCCATCTCGATGACCGCCGCGCCGGAGCTCACCACCACCGACGCGCGCCGCGTTTTGGAAAGCGGCCGGCTGTATTCGATGCCCAGATCGACGTCCTGGCTCCGCACGACGCCCGTGATCGACCCTCCCGGCAACGTGCCGTAGCGGTAGCCGTATCCGGATCGAACGCCGAACGCCGGCGTGAATCGGTGGAGTGCGTGGCCGCCCACACGCAGATCGCGGACGTCGAAGCTCGGATCCCCCGAGTACGTGAAACGGTAGCCGCCTTCGACGCTCAGTGACGTGCGGGGCGTGAGCTCGCGATAGTAGGACACGTCCGAATTCGAGATGTACGATTCGTGGCCGACGAGGTGATCTTCCCGATCGGCGCTCAGCCCGACTCGATCGAGCGGCGCCGTCACCAGGGCGCCGGGCAGCGGCAGCGAGTAGTACGGCGCATAGTCGACCCGCTGGCCGACCCGGACGTGCGCCGATTTCGAGGGGTTCGTATAGCGCATGAAATCGAGCTCGGACCTGAACCTCGGGATCGAGTACTACTGCAGGTCCGGATAGTAGCGACCGCTGCCTTCACCACGCAGCGCGAGGGTGCCCAGGGGGGTGCGGCGGTCGTACGAGAGGTTCGCACGCATGCCGGCGAAGTAGCCGCTCCGCTGGACCAGCGACCGCACCGGATACTCTTCGGAAGCGGCGCGCAGGTCGTTCGCGTATTCCTCGAACACCGAGATCGTGAGGGCCGTACCGGTAGGCTGACTCCAGCTTCCGCCGAAGAGGCCCCGAAGCGGCCGCTCCGGCACCTTCTCCGCCTCCTCCTCGCTTGGCGTCTGCGCAGGAGGTTGCGGTGTCGTCTGCTGCCGTTCCTGCTGCGCCTGGACCAGCTGCTCTCGCGCGCCCGCGCGCGCCCCGGCGGCAAACACGAAGACCATCACGCCGATACCGATCCCGCTCGCGTTCCAACGATTGCTCATGTCGCGTCTCCCCCTTACTGTCACTCACGTAGTTTTCACCTCTCAGTTTTCAGTTCTCAGTAAGAGCCCATTGCCGACTGAAAACTGATAACTGTGAACTGAGAACTTCCCTTACGGCACCATGATCGTGTCGCCCGCCTTCAACACGATGTTCTGCTCGAGGTTCTTGCCCTTGATCACCTCGGCGTAGTTGAAACGAAACGTCCGCTGTCCCCCGCGCTCCTGGCGCGTGATGATGATGTTCTTGCGATCGGCGAACTCGGTCACGCCGCCGGCCATCGAGATCACTTGCAGGACCGTGGTCGGCCCCGCCAGAGGAAACGGCCCCGGCTTGAGCACCTGCCCCGCGATGAAGACGCGATTGTTGCTGATCTGCTTCACGACGACGGCGACGACAGGCTGCTCGATGAAACGCTTCGCGCTCTGGACGATCGTCTGGCGGAGCTGCTCGGGCGTCAGGCCCGCGGCCTGCACGTCGTTCAAGAGCGGCACCGAGATCCGGCCGTCCGGGCGGACCACGACGTCACACGTCAAGTCCTTCTCTTTCCAGAAGACGATGGAGAGCAGGTCGCTCGGACCGATCACGTAGTCGGCCGGCGCGCTCACCACGGTTGCGGCTGTCGGCGACATGTTCGGCGCGGGATCGGCCGGCTTCACGGCTTGCGCCGCGCCCGCGTTCACGCCGGCAACGAAGCTGACACCCACGATCAGCGCCTTCGCTCGCTGGAATGTCGTCGACCTCACCTTGACCATCACGTCCGGTGCTCCTCGTGTTGGAAAGCTTCCAGATCGCGCGCCAGAACGGCGCGACCGGCCTGCCGTCGTGCAAAGCGACGGCCACGTCATGCTACGGCCAACTGCGATCTTCTGAGTGCACAGGCCTGCCCGGCCGTGCGCGAGGAATGCTCGATGACGGGTTGATCTCGTTTTCCACGCAGCCACAAAACGTGTCTCCGCGATCGCGGCCCGCCCCAAAGTTTGTTGTGCTGCCTTTCAGACCTCGCGTGGTGCGACGCCAGGAGCGCGCCCGCGCCGCTGGGGACGCCCCAGACGCCAACCTGCTGCATCTACGTCTGTTTGTCGGCTGTGGGGTGCGCACGATTCAGGCGACGACGGCGCGGCGCGCGATGCCGCTGGCACGCCGGTGGTATTGCGCTTGCTTTGCCGGCAGGCAGCACGGATTCATGCAGCCACTTCAACCATTCACGCGACACGCCATGACATCGTCACCATCACGAACGCCTTCTGCCAGACCGACGAAGCCGGGCATCTGGCTCGTCTTGCTCTTTGTCTTCGTCTCCGGCATGGCGTTCTCGTCGAGCGCCGAGACCGATCCGATGCTTCGCCCGGTCGCGTCCGGCGCCGGCCCCGTGTCGCTCCAGGCCGCGCTGCCAATGACGCCCTGGACGATGTCTCACACCGACGCCGCAGCCGAATCGGTGTCGCTCGCGTTTCTCGGCGTCGCGCTCATCGGCGCAGCCGGCTGCTGGCGACAGGTCCTGCGCCGACGCCGCCAAGCGGCGCGACCCACACTGACGATCGCCGCCGCCGCGCCAGTGCCGCATCTTCGCGCCGTGCCCCGCCAGCGGATGGCCTCGTGACCGACCTGCCCTGCGTCTCGTTCATCGTTCCGGTCCGGAACGACCGGGATCGGCTCGCGCGATGCCTTCAGTCGATCGCCGCGAGCGCCTATCCCGCCGATTGCGTCGAGGTCGTCGTTGTCGACAGCGGATCCACGGATGACTCGGTCGACGTCGCGCGTCGCGCCGGGGCGACGGTCATGACGCTTCAGGGGTCGAACGTCGCCGAGCTGCGGAACGCCGGCAGCCGGCGGGCTCGGGGCGAGATCCTGGCGTTCGTTGACGCGGACCACGAGATCGGCGCCGGCTGGCTGCGAAGCGCCGTCGAAGATCTCTGGCGGCACGGCGTGGGCGCCGTGGGCGCACTCTGTCACGCGCCGCTCGACGGGACATGGGTGCAGCGGACCTACGACCGCTTCCGCGCCCGTACCCCGGGCTGCTACGAGGTCGAGTGGCTGGGGAGCGGCAACCTGGCAATCAGGCGCGACGTGTTCGAGCGCGCCGGCGGGTTCGACGTCTCGCTCGAGACCTGCGAGGACGTCGAGCTGTGCCAACGCATTCGTGCGCTCGGTTTCAGGATTCTCAACGACGATCGGCTCCGCAACGTCCACCTCGGCGACCCGGCGACGCTTGGGCATCTGTTCCGGGGCGAGCTGTGGCGCGGCCGCGACAACCTCCGGGTCAGTCTCCGCGGACCGTGGTCGTGGCGCGCGCTGCCGAGCATCGCGATTCCGATCATCGACCTGGCCATGGTACCGCTGGCGCTCGTGGGCCTCGTCCTGGCCCCATTGCGCGGCACCGCAGGCGGCAGTCTCACCCTGGTGACGGTGGCGCTGGCCGTCATGCTGGCCCTCGTGAGCCTGCGCGTCGCGGCGATGAGCCGCCGCGCGCGGCTGTCGGTTCGAGGGCTCGGCCAGGCTTTTGCCGTCGCCGCCGTCTACGATGCGGCCCGCGCCCTGGCGCTCGTAGCACGGGCGCCGCACCGGACCCATCGCACGACCGCACCCCCCGATGGATCAACCACCGGATGGGAATCCGAGACGCCCGCCTGGACCATGAGGAAGGTCGCGTGAAGGAACACGAGCGCCGAGCCCGGCCGATTCGGATCCTCGAGCTGCGCAGCGTACGCGGCACGGGTGGCGGTCCGGAGAAGACGATTCTACTCGGCGCCGCCGCGGCGAACCCGTCCGAGTTCCAGATCACCGTCTGCTATGTCCGTGACGACCGCGACCCGGTCTTCGGCATCGACAAGTGGGCCGAGCAGCTTGGCCTCGACTACCTCGAGGTGCGCGAGCGGCATTCGTTCGACCGGGCGATCTGGCCCGCCTTGCGTCGAATCGTGCAGGAGCGGCAGATCGCCATCGTGCACGCCCACGACTACAAGACCAACGCGCTCGCGCTCCTGCTGGGGCGCGCGACGGCCATCGTGCCGCTGTCGACAGTGCACGGCTGGACAGGTCACACCTGGCGGGAGACGCGGCTCTACTATCCGGTGGACAAGCGTCTGCTCGCCAGGTTCCCCCGGCTCATTGCGGTCTCCGGCCAGATCGGACGAGAGCTCATGCGCTACGGGGCGCCGCCCGATCGGGTGCGGACCATTCTGAACGGCATCGATCATCGGGTCTTCCGTCGCCAGCGCCAGCGGGAATCCGAAGAGCGCGCGGCGCTCGGCATCGCGCGGAGCCAGATCGTCCTCGGGGCGGTCGGGCGCTTGGAACCGCAGAAGCGCTTCGACATCCTCCTGCAGGCGTTTGCACAGCTTCGCCGCACCAGGCCGGCGCTGAAGCTCGTGATCGTGGGCGACGGTGGCGAGCGCCAGGCGCTCGAGCGGTTGGCCAGCCAGCTTCGGCTCGGACACTCGGTCCGGTTCACGGGTCACCGGACGAACATCACCGACCTCCATCATGCCTTCGATCTGTTCGTGCAGTCATCGGACTACGAAGGCACGCCGAACGCCGTGCTCGAGGCCATGGCGATGGAAACGCCGACGGTGGCCACCGACGTGGGCGGGACGAGCGAGCTGATGAAGCACGGCCAACACGGCCTCATCACGCCGCCGGGCGACGTCAACGCGCTCGAAGCGGCTATGGCGCGCGCGCTCGACGATCCGTCGGCCGCGCATCGCCGGGCGCTGGCGGCGCGGCACCGGATCGAGACGGACCTGTCGTTCGACGCGCGCCTCCGGAAAGTCGAAGCGGTCTACCGCGAGATCATGTCGCAGCCCGTCGTCCGGGAAGCGGCCTAAGAAGTTTCCAGTTGCCAGTTGCCAGTGCCCAGGCGTTTCGGGAATGGGTCGCGCCGCTGCGCGACCCTGATCAAGCGAAGCTCTGGCCACTGACCACCGGCTACTGGCTACTGATCACTCGCAACTATCGTCGTTGTGCAGCGGCGCGCACGTTCTCTAATTTCTGTGGCCACGCCGCACGCGTTGAGCCCCGTGTTGCCGTGTTTTCCCCAGAACCGCACGCGTCCTCCGAAAAGTCCCGAACTGGCGGGCTCTTTGCTGAGAAGACTGCGGGCAGAAGACTGCGGGCAGGTCACTCACTCGTGAACGTGTGAGCGGGTGTTCACAGGTTCACCAATTGGCTTCGGAGACGCCGTGAAAGAATCGCTTGTTCATCGGTTGCGTCAGGAACTGCAAGAGATGGTGCACGAGCAGGCGGAGTACCGCAGCCTGCTCTTTCAGATCACGATCCGTGATCTGCTGCTGCGCTACAAGCAGACCGTCATGGGCGTGGGGTGGGCGGTCTTCATGCCGCTCGTCAACGCCGTGGTCTTCTGGGTGATCTTCACGAAGGTCACGCAGCTCGACACCGGCGGCGTGCCGTATCTGGTCTTCGCGTTCTGCGGCTTGCTGGCGTGGAACTTCCTCGCCTCCTCGCTTCGGTTCAGCGCCATCTGCCTCACGAGCAACACCACGCTGGTGACCAAGGTCTACTTCCCGCGCGAGATCTTCCCGTTCTCGGCGGTGCTGGTCGGCCTGGTCGACTTCGCCGTCGCCTCGACCGTGATGATCGCCCTCATGGCGTTCTACGGCATCGGCGTGAGCTGGACGCTCGTGCTCCTGCCGGTCGTCTTCGTAACGCACGTGGCCTTCACGGCCGCCTGCGCGCTGATACTCGCCATGGGGAATCTGTTCTATCGCGACGTGAAGTACATCTTCGAGATCGTCCTGACCGTCTGGATGTTCGCGACCTCCGTGGTGTATCCGGTGTCGCACGTCGCCGGACGGCTGGGCGCGTTTCTCGCGCTCAATCCGATGACCGCGATCATCGACGCCTATCGTGACGTCCTGCTGTATCAGCAGGTGCCGGCGGCGGTGCCGTTCGGGTCGGCCATGCTCGCGTCGTTCGGGCTCTTCGGCGTGTCGTGGCTCGTGTTCCACCGCGCCGAGTTCGCGTTCGCCGAGAATATCTAGCAGGGGTGACGACAGGAGCACCGATGACTGCCCACCGCGTCTCGTTCGATCACGTCTGGAAACAGTTCGTCCGGGGCGAGCGCCACACCAGCCTGCGCGATCTGATTCCCGCGACGACCAGGAAGTTGTGGAGCCGTCAGCCCGCGGACGAGCTGAAGCAGGGAGCCTTCTGGGCGCTCCAGGACGTGTCGTTCCGCGTGGAGCCGGGCGAGGCGCTGGCGATCATCGGACCGAACGGCGCGGGCAAATCGACCGTGCTGAAGCTCCTGACCCGCATCCTGCGGCCCACGCGCGGCCAATGCCATACGCACGGCCGCCTGGGGGCGCTCATCGAGGTCGCGGCGGGCTTTCATCCCGACCTGACCGGACGCGAGAACATCTTTCTGCAGGGCGCGATCATGGGGATGAAGCGCGCCGAGATCATCCGCAAGTTCGACGAGATCGTGGCGTTCGCCGGCACGGGCAACGAGCTCGAGACGCCGGTCAAGCGGTACTCCTCGGGCATGAACGCGCGCCTGGGTTTCTCGATCGCGGCGCACCTCGATCCGGACGTCCTCATCATCGACGAAATCCTGAGCGTCGGTGACGCCAGCTTCCAGGCCAAGTGCCTCGAGCGGATGCGCAAGCTGGTGACGACCGGCGTCCCGCTCGTCTTCGTCTCGCACAACCTGCCGGCCGTGCTCCAGCTCTGCACGCGAGTCATCGTGCTCGATCGAGGGCGAGTCGTGTTCGACGGCGACCCGGCCGCCGGCGTCCGCGAGTATCAGCGCGCGCCGTGGGCCAGCGCCGCCCACGACGAGACCGGTCGATCGACGTCGGGCATCCGGATCACGGGCGTCCAGCTCGTCAACCATCACGGCTGCCCTACGGACTGTTTCCGCACCAACGAATCGATGACGGTGCGGATCGACTACTACGCGAGCCAGCCGATCGAGCGTCCGCACTTCTCGGTCGAGATCGTTCGCGGCGACGGCACGAACTGCGCGGCGGTCAACACGGCCATGGACCGCTGCGACCTCGGCCTGGTGAGCGGCGCCGGCTCGATTGAGTACGTCATCCCGCGGCTGCCGCTGCTCCCCGGCTGTTATCTCCTGTCCATCGGGATTCTCGACAGCGCCTGCGTCGAGCATCAGGATTTCCGCGAATGCGCGTACCCGTTCTCCGTCACGTCCGACACGCTCGAGCGCGGGCTGGTCTACATGGAGCACCGGTGGCACCACCGCCCCGGGTCCACCGGCGGCCGTCGTCGTGAGGACGAGTCTTCCCCTATCCGGCTGGTCGCTGCCAGCTGAGGAGCCGAATCGATGAGAATCCTGTTCCTGACACACCGCCTGCCTTACACGCCGAACCGCGGCGATCGCCTGCGAGCCTTCTACATGCTCGAGGCGATGTCGGCGTTCGCGAAGGTGGATCTCGTCTCCTTCGTGCAGACGGCCGAGGAAGCACGACACGCCAAGGAGCTGCGTGACAAGGCCGATCGGATCGTGACGATCAAAACGCCGCGCGCCCGGAACATGTTCCGGGGGCTGGGGACACTCATCACGAGCCGGCCGTTGACCCACACGCTGCTGGCGGCGCCCGAGATGCAGGAGCGGATCACCGGCCTCGTGGCCGCCGCGCAGCCCGACGTCGTGCTGGCGTACTGCTCCGGCATGGCCCGCATCGCGATGACCGAACCGCTCGCCGAGTACCCGTTCGTGCTCGACATGGTCGACGTCGATTCCGAGAAATGGCGGGCGCTGGCGCAGATCGCGAGCCCGCCCAAACGGCTCATCTATCAGCGCGAGGCGGAGTGCCTGCAGGAGTTCGAGGCTCGCGCCGCGAACCAGTCGGAGGCGACGATCGTGGTCAACGAGCGCGAGCGCGACGCGCTGGCCGCGCTCGCCCCCAACGCCACCATTCACGTCGTCCCGAACGGCGTCGATCTCGACCGCTTGACTGCCTCGGGCCTGCCGAAGGACCGCCCGCGCGTGGTCTTCTGCGGCGTCATGAACTACGGGCCGAACGAGCAGGGTGCCATCTGGATGGCGCGGGAAGTCTGGCCCTACGTCCGCCAGGCGCGTCCGGACGCCGAGCTGTGTCTCGTCGGCGCGGACCCGACACCCGCCGTGCGCGTGCTGCAGTCCCAGGACATGGGGGTGACGGTGACCGGCACGGTGCCGGACGTGCGGCCGTATCTGTGGGACGCGACCGTCGCGGTTGCGCCGCTCCTCACCGCACGCGGGGTTCAGAACAAGGCGCTCGAAGCGATCGCCACCGGCCTCCCGTGCGTGGTGACGCCGGTCGTGGCAGGCGGCCTTCCCTCCGAAGCGATGCCGGCCTGCCGGGTGGCGGGAACGCCGCAGGCCTTTGCCGCCACGGTGGTGGACCTGCTGAACCGCACCGCTTCCGAGCGGAAGATCATTGTCCAGGCCGCGAAGCTCGAGCCGTTGTCCTGGAAGACCCGGCTGCAGTCGCTGCAGAGGATTCTGGAGCTGGCCGCGGGCTCGCAAACCCAGAAGGTGGCCTAGCTGCTAAAGAACGAAGAACGGAAAACGAAGAACGAAGAGCGAAAGCCAAAGCACGAAGAACGAAAAATGAAGAACGAGGAAAGAGTATCGGCTCGGGTCGGAAGGTCAGCTGGTCTTCCTTCCTTTTTCGTTCTTCGTTCCACGTTCTTCGTTCTGCGCACCGCCGGCCTGTCGGCCGTTTGGTCCAAGTTGAAGAGACGCGCCCGCTCGTCCACGGTCTCGCTTGGCCTGCAGCGAGACCTGGACGCCTCGTTCGAGGCCCCGGCCGCCGCGATCCCGATCACCGTCCGGCCGGCGACGGTGGTCGAGATCGCGACGATGCTGAACGTCGACGATCACGGGCTCAACGCGGATGAGCTTCGCGAGCGACGGTTGCTCCTCGAGTCGGGCATTCCCCAGGCCTACGTCGCGGTCACCGACGATGGCCAGCCGTGCTACATGCAGTGGCTGATGACCCCGGCCGACAACGATCGCATCCAGCATCTCTTCAACGGCTCATTCCCCAGACTCGGCAACGACGAAGCGCTGCTCGAATGTGCGTACACGCCGCCCGCGTTTCGAGGCCTCCGGATCATGCCGAGCGCGATGGCGCAGATTGCCGAGCGGGCTCGGGATCACGGCGCCCGCTGGGTGCTGACGTTCGTCGTCCCCGACAATGTGCCTTCTCTCAAGGGCTGCAAGCGATCCGGGTTCGTCCCGCGTCTCCTCAAGCACGACGGGTGGAGGCTCTTCCGTCGTCGCATCACGTTCGAGCGCCTGCCCGAGGGCACGCTGTATCCGTTCGACGCGAAGCCGTCGCCGGCTTCCCCAGCGCCCCTCGCGATCGGCGCACGAGCATGACCACCGGGTGGCCCGGCTGGCGGCGCCGTCTCTACGAGGTGGCGGGACTCAGGCCCGCGACGATCGTGATGTATCACTCGATCAACCCGCAAACGGGGCTGCGGCCCGACTGCATCAGCCCGGACACGTTCGCGCGCCAGCTCTCGCTCATCCGCGAGCGGTACCGCCTGGTGCGACTCCGCGACCTTCGCCGCGCGATGAACGACGGCGATCCTCGCCGCCCGGTGGCGATCACGTTCGACGATGCGTTGGGGGATTTCTGGGAATACGGCTATCCCGTCCTGAAGGGGCTCGACGTTCCGGCCACGATGTTCGTGCCGACCGCATGGATCGGGATTCCGAACGTGATGACCGCCGCTCAGATCACGACGCTTCACGTCGATGGGCTCGTCGAGATCGGGGCCCACACCGTCACGCACGCCAGCATGCGGTCCCTCGACCCGGCGGCCATGTGGCGCGAGGCCATCGAGTCCCGGCGTGCGCTCGAAGCGCTGCTGGGATCGCCGGTGCGGCTGTTCGCGTATCCCTTCGGCCAGCGTCACCATTTTTCACGGGCGAGCGGGCGCGTCCTCGCGAGGGCCGGCTACGAGCTGGCGGTCACGTCGTGCTGGGGCACGCTGCAGCCGGTAGATCGGCCGCTCGAGCTGCGGCGCATCGACTTCAAAGATGGCGATGCGGAGTCGACGCTTGCCGCGAAGATCGAGGGGCGGTACGACTGGAGGATCGCGGTCGAAGCGGCCGGGCTCGTGGCGCGCGCGCTGCGGCTGCGCGCCGCATGAAGAATTGAAAATCTGGTGATTGGAAGTCTGGTGACTGATTGGTCAATTCGAGAATTGTCAATTGAACATTAATTGCCAATTGATCAATTCCTCAATCAGCAATCAATCACCAAACTTCCAATTACCAAATCTTAAATGTCTATGTCGGTAATTGCCGGCATCAGCGGCGGACGCCGCAACGCCATGGCGGCGCTGTGCCTCGACGGTCGGCTCGTGGCCGCCTGCGAGCAGGAGCGTCTTCGCCGCGTCCGCGGCATCGGCCTGTTGCAGGGTGGCTTCCCGGCCGAAGCCCTCGAGGCCGTGCTGACCTTGAGCGGGCAGACGCGACGAAGCATCCAGCGGTACGCCGTGGCCGAGACGCTGCCGCTTCCGCCCCAGCTCGAGCTCGAGATCCTGAGCCATCATTTCGGCCACGCAGCCACGGCCTTCTACACGTCGCCGTTCGATCGCGCGGTCGTGCTGGTTTGCGACAGCCATACGACTCCGGAACTCTCGTGCTGGCGCGGCGAAGGGGGCCGGCTCGTGCCCTTGGGCTGGCATTGGGAAGGCGCCGGGTTCGCCAGCGTGTACTCGAAGCTCACGCGGGCGTTCGGCCTCCTCCCCGACTGGGAAGAGCACAAGCTCGAGGCCCTCGCCAGGATCGGCTCGGCTTCACAGCTCGATCGCGCGTGCGAGTTGATTCGTCTGCAGGACAATCGGCTGATCGTCGACCGCCGGCTCGAGGAGCGCGTGGATGAATGGCTTGGGGCCCAGGGACGCGGCCTTGAGGATCTGGCGCATACCGCGGAGGTCGCCAGCAGCCTGCAGGAGCGTCTCGCCGATCTGCTCGTGAGGATCGTCGCCGATCTTTCGCGCGCCACCGGCATTCCGAACATCTGTCTGGGAGGCGGGCTCTTTTTCAACACGTTCTTCAACACCTGCATCAGCGACGCAGGATGGTTCGATCGGAGCTTCGTCCCGGCAAATCCCGGGAACGCCGGCCTCGCGCCGGGCGCGGCGCTCGCGCTCGGCAACGGCGACGCGAGCTCGTCGCCCGGTGGCGGCTATTCGCCCTTTCTCGGTCCGGGCTACGACGCCGGTGAGATCAAAGCCGTGCTGGACAACTGCAAGCTGTCGTATGACTACCTCGACGAGAACCGGCTCATCGATCGCGCGATCGAGACGCTGCGGTCCGGCCGGCTGGTCGGCTGGTTCCAGGGACGGATGGAGTGGGGACCCCGCGCGCTGGGCAACCGGAGCATCGTGGCGAGCCCGCTCTCGCCGTATGTCGTGGACAATCTCAGCGTCTTCCTCAAGCGCCGCGAGCCGCACCGCGGCTACAGCGTGTCGGTCTGTCTGGAGGACCTCGAGCGCTTTTTCGACGGTCCGCCGAGCTCGAACTTCATGGAGCACGAGTATCGGATCCAGAACCCGGAGCTGTTCCCAGGGCTCGCCCGTTACGGGGCGAAGCGGCTCCGCGTCCACACGGTGGGCGACGATCCCCCGCTTCTTCGACGGCTGTTGAAGGCGTTCGGCGAGGCGACCGGTGTGCCGGTGCTCGTAAATACGTCGTTCAACGGGTTCCACGAGCCAATGGTCTGCACGCCGCGCGACGCCGTCCGGATCTTCTACGGCACGGCGCTCGACGCGCTCGTGGTGGGGAATTTCCTGATGGAAAAGTAAAATAGGCTCTTGGCGTTGGGCTTCAGGCTTTGGGCTTTGAAAGAGGAGCAGTCATGTCCACGCGTTCTTCCGACTCCCACGACTTCGCCAACCAGGCCGACGCGCGCGCGCAGGGTCTCGTCGCCGAATTCTGGGATTTTCTGCTGAACAACAAAAAGTGGTGGCTGACGCCGATCGTCGTGGTCCTGCTGCTGGTGGGGCTGCTGGTGGTCCTGGGCGGCAGCGCCGCTGCGCCGTTCATCTACACGCTGTTCTAAGTTCTCAGTTGTCAGTTGTCAGTTGTCAGTGCTTGACTGAGAACTGATGACTGACGACTGATGACTGTCTTCTAGAACTGCCGGAAATACCTCGAGACGTCGGTCGTCGTGTCGCGCGGCTGCCAGTACGACGTCGCAGTCCGGTCGAAGGCGCGCGCCATCGGATCGCGTCCCAAGGCCCGCATCATCAGGCCGATCGGCGTCATGACCAGGAAAAACACGACGCCCAGCACAGCGTGCGACACGACCCAGCCGATGGGAAACACCGCGGTCATCCAGCCGACGTAGATGACGCGCATGAACGGCGGTTTGACGAACCCGATGGCGCCGATGATGAGCGCCGCGCCCAGCACCGCCCCCGCCGCCCCGACCGACCCGCTCCGCGAGTAGATCGTCCACGCAATCACGCCGAAGAGGGCGGGCCACCAGATGCCGGCAAACTGCCGCAGCTCGCGCGGGGACGGGTTTCGGTTGATTTTGAGAAGGGCCATAAACAGCTCTCAGCTATCAGCTGTCAGCTCTCAGCTCCAGATCAATCCAGCTGGAACTGCGCCAGGTAGGCGTCAATCTCGTGCGGCTTCGCCTGAGGCTGCTGCTCCTTCAGCAGCACGAACCGCTCGAGGACGAGCACGTCCATGTTGGTC
>JACOUA010000359.1 GCA_016178075.1 Acidobacteriota bacterium | reverse complement strand
GGTCGAGACGCCGACCGAGTTTCTCGCGAGCCTGAAGGGCCGACGCGGGTGAGCTCGGTTTGCCCTCACGCAGATGGAAGACGTCCGTTCGGCACTGGGCTGGATTCGACAGCATGGAGCGGAGTACGGCGCCGATGTCACTCGTCTGGCCGTGCTCGGGAGATCGGCGGGGGCGCATCTCGCTCTGCTCTCGGCGTACGCGCCCGACTCCCCGCCGATGCGCGCCGTCGTGAGTTTCTATGGCCCGGTCGATCTCACTGAAGGCTATCGGCACCCGCCGCGGCCCGATCCCCTCAATGTGCGCGCGATAGAGGAGGCGTTTCTCGGAGCCACACCGGATTCGGTGCCGGCTCGCTATCGCGCCGCATCGCCTATTCATCACGTCACTCGGCGGCTTCCACCTTCGCTGCTCATCTACGGGGGCCGCGATCATGTCGTCGAGGCGCGGTTCGGTCGGATGCTGCACGAGCGGCTGCTCGCGACCGGCACACCGTCGGCGCTGCTGGAGATCCCGTGGGCCGAACACGCGTTCGATGCCGTGCCGAACGGGTTGGGCGCGCAAATCGCCCTGTATTACACGGAGCGCTTTCTCGCCTGGGCCCTTCGGGAGTGATGACCGCGGCGAGGGGGTTGACGCGCCGTCCGTACCAGTGTATTAATACAGTGTGCTCCTGCACGTCAACCCGTCCACGGGGCTCCCGATCTACCTGCAGATTCAGGCGCAGGTGAAGCACGCCGTGGCCGCCGGCGCCCTGCGGGCCGGAGACGCGCTGCCGTCGGTGCGGAAGCTGGCCTCGGACCTTCGGATCAACCCCAACACGGTCGCGCGTGCCTATCTGGAACTGGAGCGCGAGGGCGTGATCGCCGCCGTGCCAGGCGGCGGCACGTTCGTCGCCGACGGCACCTCGGGACTGCTCAAGGCCGAGCGCGTCCGCCGGTTCAGGCCCCTGGCGCGCCAGGTCGCCGTCGAGGGAAGGCAGCTGCGGTTGTCGCGCGACGAGATCGTGCAATTCGTGGACGAGGAGTTGAAAGCACTCGGAGGGAAGTCATGACTGACCACCCCATTGTCACCCGCGGACTGGTGAAGCGCTATGGCCAACAGGAAGCGGTGAACGGCCTGGAGATGTGCGTGCCGGCCGGCGCGGTGTACGGATTCCTGGGGCGCAACGGCGCCGGCAAGACCACGACGATCAAGATGCTGATGGGCCTGACGAGGCCAGACTCCGGGAGCGCGAGCGTCCTCGGACTCGATTGCGCGACCCGGACCGTCGACATTCTTCGTCGCGTGGCGTTCGTGGGCGAGAACAAGACGCTCTACGGCGAGCTCACCCCAGAGGAGATGGTGCGATTCACGCGCAGCTTCTACCCGCGCTGGTCGGAGCCGGCCGCTGAGGCCTGCGCACGTCGGCTGGAAGTTCCGATGCGCCAGCGCTTCAAGACGTTATCGAAGGGTAACCGCGCGAAGGTCTGGCTGCTGCTCGCTCTGGGCCAGGCCGCCGACCTGCTGGTGCTCGACGAGCCGACGGCGGGGCTCGACCCCGTCAATCAGGACACGCTGACGTATCTGATGACGACGCTGGCGCGGAACAGCCGGAACGGGATCGGTTCGAGCCTGGCCGCCCTAACGGGCTATTCCGGCCTATACGTGTGGCTGAAGGTTTGGCACGGCGTCACGATCCCGCATTTTTGGGAGTTGTTCGACCACTTCGACCGAGTCGACGCAGGCGTGTGGTTCGGCTGCCTGCTCGGCTGGCTGGCCGTCTCCCTCACGCTGATGATGGTCACGCAATTCCGCTTCGAGCGAGCGGAGGTGTGAGCAGGGATTCGACCGATCAAGACGGTTCAGTCTCTCCCCGGAACCTGGATATCCTCGACGTCGTCTAAGTAATCGCTGAGCGCTGCTACGAAAGGTGGGGCCAGCGATGACACACCTGACACATCTGGCACTGCTGTCGGCCGCGCTCATTTCTGAGCTCGGCGCCGCACAGCCGACGCCGTCGGTCGTCATTTCGCACGTGCGCATCGTTGACGTGGCGGGCGGGCGGATGGAGCCCGACATCACCGTGGTCATTGAGGGAGACCGGATTATCACCGTAGACAAGTCGGCGAGTATCCGTGTCCCGCGAGGCGCTCAGGTGGTGGACGGGAAAGGACGATTCTTGATTCCCGGCCTCTGGGACATGCACGTTCATCTGTCGTACGCGCGCGACAGTGCCCTGCCGAGCCTGATTGCGAACGGTGTGACCACGGTGCGCGACATGGGCAGCAGCTTGCCGGAGGTTGACGAGTGGCGCACGCAGATTGCCGCTGGCACGAGGGTCGGGCCTCGGATCCTGCGGGCGGGCCCCATGCTCAATGGTCGTGAGTTCAATCGCTATCAGCTGGCTGTGTCAGGTGACGCCGTAGCGCGAGCCGCCGTCCGCACGTTGCACAAGGTTGGGGTTGACTTCATCAAGGTCCATCGAGCGACGTCGCGTGAAGCGTACTTCGCGATCGCTGACGAAGCCAGGCGGCTGTCTCTTCCCTTCGCCGGCCACGTCCCGACGACCGTGACGCCAGTCGAAGCGTCGGACGCGGCACAGGCCAGTCTGGAGCATACAGAGACGTTGTTCGAAGGCACCTTCGCCACGGCTGCGAAGGGCAAGAATCTGACTCAAGCCATTGCCCAGTGGAGGGACGCCGAAGCAGGTGGCTTGATTGCGAAGCTTGCGACCAATGGGACCTCGTTCACGCCAACGCTGGTTGCGTTTCGCGGGGCCCTTGATGCCCTCCAACCTGCCGGTGCCGACCCTCGTGACAAATATGTCGCTGCGTCAGTACGGCGGGAGACCGAAGAAGTGGTTCTGAAGCCGCTGAGACAAGCCCCGCCGGAGACGATCGCCCAGCGGCGCCGACTGTTTCAGGAATTTCCGTCAATCGTCCGCATGATGAATCAGGCCCGGATAAATCTCTTGGCTGGAACTGATCTGGCGAGCAGTCTTATCTACCCGGGGTTCAGCCTCCACGATGAACTTGGCTTGCTGGTCGAAGCGGGACTGACTCCCTTCGAGGCGCTCCGCACGGCCACGAGCAATCCCGCCACGCTGTTTGCCAGGGCGGACGCGGGGAGAATTGGGGCCGGGCAGAAGGCCGACCTGGTACTCCTGGACGCGAATCCCCTGGACGATATTCGGAACACTCAACACATCAGGGCTGTCATCCTCAACGGCCGGGTGATCGATCGGACAGGTCTCGACTTGCTGCTGGCGCAGGCTGCCACGCTCGCGAAGGCACGCTAATGGTAGTGGGAGCCGAACCAACGCTCGGCGAATTCGAACAAATGGTTCTCCTGGCGCTCGTGCGGCTCGGCGACCGGGCGTACGGCGTCACGATTCGAGAAGAAATCGCGTCGCGGGCGCGCCGCGATGTGTCGCTTGGCGCTGTCTACAAAACGCTCGAGCGTCTCGAGACGAAGGGCTACGTGTCGTCGAGCGTCGGCGACCCGACGCCGGAACGCGGCGGCCGACGCAAGAAGTTCTTTCGCGTCGCGCCCGGCGGCGCTCGCGCCCTGAAGCATTCGCTGACGGCACTGCGACGCATGACCGACGGTCTGGCGTGGGAGACGGACATCTGATGACGCCATGGCTGTCGCGCCTCGCGCTGCGGTTCGTGCAACGCGAGGTCGCCGAATTCATCGCCGGCGATCTCGAAGAAGAGTTCGCGGCGCGCGTCGCCCGGGACGGAGCCCTCAGGGCGCGGGCCTGGCATTTCAATCAGGCGCTTCGCGCGATGGTCTTCGTGCCGCGCCGGATCGGACGGCGCGACGTGGCGCCAAGGAAAGGGGACGGATTCGTGAGGACACTCTTCCAGGATCTGCGCCACGGCCTCCGGCTGCTCTTCAAAACGCCTGGATACACCGCCGCGGTGATCGTCACCCTCGCGCTCGCCATCGGCGCCAACAGCGTCATCTTCAGTTTCGCGAACGTGCTGCTGATCAAACCGCTGCCGATCGCCGATCCGGAGACGCTCGGCTGGATCTACGTCCTCGATCCGCAGCGCGCCACCGTGCGGGGGCGCAGCTCATATCCGGACTTCGACGACCTTCGCCGCGCGTCGCGATCGTTTGCGACGTTGTCGGCCTCCGCGGGCGACAACGTGACGATGACGGGACACGGCGAACCGCAGTGGCTGCTCGCGCAGAAGGTCAGCGCGTCGCTGTTCGACACGTGGGGACTGAAGGCGATTCTCGGCCGCGCGCTTCTGGCCGCCGAGGATGTTCCGGGCGCGCCATGCGCCCTCGTCCTGAGCCACAAGGTGTGGAAGGCGCAGTTCCAAAGCGACCCCGGCATCGTCGAACAGTCGCTGACGATCGACGGACGGCCGTGCGCGGTCGCCGGCGTGCTCGATCCCGCCATCGAATTCGGCAACCTCGCGCGCACCGATATCTGGATGCCGATCGCGCTCGATCCCGCCCCGGTCGGGCGCGACGATCGCCGGTACTCCGTGGTCGGCCGCCTTGCGCCCGGCGTGACGCACGAGCAGGCCGACGCCGAGCTCAAGACGATCATGGCGCGGCTCAGTGCCGAGCATCCGGACACGAACCGCGAGTGGAGCGCGCGGGTGGCGCCGACCAAAGAAGCGATCGCCGGGGGCGATACGTGGGTCATTCTCGCGCTGCTGGGCCTCATTGTCGGGTTCGTGCTGCTCATCGCCTGCGCGAATCTCGCCAACCTGGCGCTCGCGCGCACCGCCTCCCGGCGCAGGGAGCTCGCCGTGCGGGCGGCGCTCGGGGCCACGCGGTGGCGCGTCGTCCGGCAGCTCGTCACCGAAAGCCTGATGCTCGGCGTCGCCGGGGGGCTCGCCGGTCTGGTGGTCGCGGACGCCGGGCTTCGGATCATGCGAGCTGCGGCGTTCGAGCCGATCTTCGAACTGATTGTTGTCGATCGAAACGTGATGCTGTTCGGCGCGGCGCTGTCGATCGCCTCGCCGATCCTGTTCACCCTGCTGCCGGCGCTCTACGCGTCGGGGCATACGCTCGGCGAGACGCTGAAGGAAGGAGGCCGCGGCGCCGGAGCCATCCGGACGCGCCGAAGCCGCCACGCGCTCGTCGTCGCGCAGGTGAGCCTCGCCCTCACGCTGCTTGTCGTCTCGACGCTCGTGGTTCGGTCGATGATTGCGATGAACCGCGTCTCCCTGGGCTTCGATCCAGACCCGCTGCTCGTGGCGCGCCTCGAACCGCCGAAGTGGAAACACGGAACCGACGACCGCGTCGCGCGCATGCAGGAAGAGCTGCTGTCGCGGATTCGCCGCGTACCCGGCGTCGAGGCCGCGGCGGTGTCGAGCGGCCTGCCGGTGCTGTCGCCGGGATCGCGCACGACATTCGACATCGCGGGTCGCACCGCCGCGTCTACCGCCGATCGTCCGTGGGCGATGCAGATCACCGCAAGCGACGACTTCTTTCGCGCGACCGGCATCCCTGTGCTGACGGGACGCGCGTTCGAGCCGAGAGATCGTCTCGAGTCGGAACCGGTCGCGATCGTCACGGCGGACACCGCCCGACGCTATTGGGGATCCCCCTCGGCGGCCATCGGCGCCAGGCTCGCAGTCGTCGCCGCTCCCGGGGCCGAGCAGGTCTGGCGACGCGTCGTCGCTGTTGTCGGCGACATCCGGTCGGAGCCGATTCCTGACATCGGTTCCGAAGTGCAACCGCAGCTCTATGTGCCCGCGGCTCAGCGGCCTTCGACGGACATGGGGCTGATTGTCCGATCGCCGCGTGCGGCGGACTTGTCCGCGGCCATCCGCGCGGCGGTGCGGGAAGCGGACGCCGACACGCCGGTCTTCCAGATGCGCACGATGCAGAAGGCGCTCGCCGACGAGCTGGCGTCGAGCCGGATCATCACGGGCATGTTCGTTGCCTTCGCGGTCCTCGCGCTCGTACTGGCGACCACCGGGCTCTACGCCGTGATCGCGTACTCCGTCGGCCAGCGTACTCAGGAAATCGCCATCAGGATCGCACTCGGCGCGCTGCCGGGCGATATCCCGCGGTTGGTCTTGACGCAGGGGATCCGCCTTGTCGCGATCGGCGGCGCGATCGGGCTTGCCGGCGCCTTTGTCGTCTCGCGGATGGTGCGCGAGATCTTCTACGGGGTGTCGCCGTCCGATCCGTTGACGTATGCCGGCGTGGTTGGCGCGGTGCTGGTGTCGTCGGTGCTGGCGATGTGGATCCCGTCGCGGCGGGCGTCGCGGATCAATCCTGTGACGAGTCTTCGGGCGGGGTGACGTCGCGGGAGAGATCAAGAAGAAGATCCGTCGCTTCCTCTGCGTCTTCTGCCGACACCTGCAATTGAACCGGACCAGCGACGGGGTTGAACACGCCGAGTGAACCCCACGCGAAGAAGTTCTGAAGCACTTCTCCCTTTGCGAAGTGCTCGATGCCCGCATCCTCGAGCAGGGATTTTGCGACAGCGAGCAGTGCCGGATCGCTCGACTCGAGCACCGTCACCGGCCCATCGGAAGGCTGACGCTTGGACTTGGACATGCTCCTACTACACTTGTCCTCGACCGCCAGGTCCTCGGGCCGGCGCAGCATCAGGTAGCACACATAGAGGCCATAGACGACCAGGACGGCGCTCAGCACGTCGAGCAGGAGCGGATCGCCGGTCAGGATGCCGGCATGCACCCCGCCGGGAATCAGCAGAAACGGCACGACGAACGACGGCGAGATCATCCAGGCGGCGCGGCGGACGCCGTACTGAATCGGGAGCGTTCGACATCCATCGCGCCGATCGCCCTCCATGTCCGCGAAATCCTTCGTCGTCGTCGCGCCGAGCAGGAAGAGTCCGAAGATTCCTCCGATGAACCAGGGCTCGAGACCGAAGATCGTCTTCACCGCCGACCACCCGGCGACCTTCAGCAGCACGCCGCGGGGGATCGCAATCGTCACGTTGGCCCAGATGCCGAGGCGCTTCGTGCGGAACGGCGGCATCGAATAGAGGGCGGTGACGCAGGTCGCGGAGAACGCGAGCCAGAAGCACTCGTGGCGCCCGGCTGGCGCGACGAGCCAGGCGAGCACGAAGCTCACGACGAAACTGATGACCGTGAAGATCCACGCCCCGCGGCGTGAGAGTCGCCCGCTCGGCAATGGCCGTCCCGGCTTGTTCACCCGATCGATCTCCAAGTCGTAGATCTGGTTGAGACCGTTCGATGCGGCGTTGAGGGTCGCCGCCATGATCGACCCGACGAGCGGCGGCCCGAGCAGAGCGGGCCGCCAGAGCTCCGGCGGCGCGGCGCCGACGGCGGTGAGCGCGCCCGAGGCAAAGCCCAGCGCAGGAGCGACCAGCGTGAAGGGGCGCGCGAACTCGTAGTACACGGTCCACTTCATAAATCGCGGAATTGCAGATTTGCGAGGGCAGATTGTGGATTGGTTGTCGATAATCATCAATCAATCCACCATCAGCAATCCACAATCCCCAATTCCATAGCCCATCTAACCGCCGCTGATGGCGAGCGCGACCGAAACCGCGGCCAGCGTGTTGAGAAAGTTCAACAGATCGTTGTTCAGAACGCCCGGGCCCTCAAAGGTCGCGGCCAGGGCGCTCTCGACGACCGATCCGATGGCCGCGCCGATGACGGCGCTTCCCAGATGCGAGGCGGGCATCAGGCCGGCGACGACGCCGAGCGCCGCGAGACCGAGAGCCGCGACGATTCCAGCAGCGGTCCCTTCAAGGGACACCGCTCCCGGTCGGCCCGGCGGAACCCGCACCCAGCGGGTGATCAAATAGGTTCGGCCGCCCCAAGCCTTGCCCACCTCGCTCGCGACGGTGTCGCTGCCTCCGGCCACCAACGCGACGACCAGCACGAACAGCGCGCCCTGCGGATGCCGCGTCGTCACCGCGAGAATCGCGGCCAGCGCCGCCAGCCCGCAGTTGGCCAGCGCGTTGCCTGCTCCTCGACGGCCCTCACGCTCTTCCGCGATGCCCAGCACCTGTTTCCGTTTCAGTCCGATCCGCGACGATGCGGAGGCCGCGAGGAAGCTGGCGACGAGCAGCAGCCACGCGCCCGCGCCGGCGCCGCTATAAATGATGAGACCGATGATCGCGCCCGCGATCGCCCCTGAGGTCGAAACGGTCCGGGCTTTCCACCCGGCAATCGCGACCGTGACATTGAGCAGCAACGCCACCGGAAGGGCGCCGGCGACGGTCGGCCCGGCGGCCCAAACGGCGTCGGCAGCCACCAGGCTCAGGGTTGCCATCACACCGGCCGCCACGGCCGGCACCGAAATGTTGTCGTCGAGTCTGACCTGGATCGTCTCGACCAGAGCGGCGGCGATGGCGGCCGCGATCGGCGCCGCGAGCGTGAACGCCAGAGGGGGCATCGGAACGACCGCCGGCCGAGCCCACCAGGCGAGGAAGACCCCGCCGAGCGATCCGATGACCACGAACGCGACGGTTCCGGCGACGGTCTTCTCGGTGTTCCACGGGATCCGGCGTCCGCCGATCCAGTGGCCGACCAGCGTCGCGCTCCCATCGCCGAGCGCCATGACGCCCCAGGCCGCTGCAGCAATGTCGGGACGATGCGGAAACGCGACGATGAGGAGGAGCACCGCCAGCGAGTACAACACGGCGCCGAGTGGGTACCCGCGCGCGATATCCACCGGCCGGTACAGCCCGAGTCCCCCGAGACGCGGCAGCAGAAACAGGTTGAGCAGCGTGGCGAGGGCCGCGAGGATCGCTGCCTGCCACCACGGGATCGCGCGGAGCAGGAGGGCGAAGCCCCCCATGGCGATGTGGACGGTCTGCCGACGCGTTTCGGAAAGGGTGCTCACCTCAGCTCCGCGAGGCACCGAGCGAGGCCGTCACCCATGGGCGTGATGCGATAATCGAGCTCGCGCATCGCATCGTCGCTGTCGAATGCCCAGTCCCGAATCAGGATCTCGACGGTCCCACTGGTCAGTTGCGGGGAGCGTCCGAACAGTGCGGCGGCCAGCTCCTCGACGGTCGCGGCCATCGTCGCCGCTGCGCGCGGGATCCGCCGTGGAAGAGGACGGCCGATCTGTTCCCGCAGCAGCTCGAAGATCTTGATCTGCGGCGCGTTCACGCCGCACAGTCGATAGCGGGCGCCCGCTCGGCCCCGCTCGAGCGCGGCCACGTGGCCCGCCGCCACGTCCTCGATCCAACTGAAGGACCAGAGCCGATCGGCGCCCACCAGGCCGGGCAAGCGTCCCTTCATGTGATCGGAGAGCATTCGGCCGACGAGATTCCCGTCCGTCCGGACACCGGGGCCGTACAAGACGCCAGGATAGACGACGACGATCGGCGCGCCACGGTCGGCGGCGCTGCGCGCGAGACGGTCGGCGAGCACTTTGGTCCGCTGGTAGTCGTTCCAGGCCCCCGGCGAGTTCGAACCGTTGGGCGGAAGTGCGAGGAAGGTCGACGTGTAGACGAATCGTGAGATTCCAAGCCGGCGGACGGTCTCCAGCACGTTCCGCAATCCGCCGACGTTGACATCGTCGAAATCCTGAGCGCGCGGCCGCCAGACCGATACGAGCGCCGCCGAGTGACAGACTGCGGCACAGCCGGTCGCGGCCGCCAGGACAGCGCCCGCGTCACGAACGTCACCATTGACCCGCACGCCCGGCAGGCCGCTGTCGATCGCGTGGCGCGCGAAGACCACCGGCTCGTGACCGCGGGAAGCCAGTGCTTTGACGATGGCGCTTCCCAGGTACCCGGTGCCGCCGGTGACGAGCACCTTCATGTCTGGTGGGATCGTGCCCGCAACTGCTGGCGCCAATACTCGAGGATGTCAGCGAGCGTCCGCGGCAGCGACCACGCCGGCGTCCACCCGGTCTCCTTCGTCAGCCGATCGGAGCGGCCAAGGATGATCGGAGAATCGTTGGGCCGGTACCGGGACGGATCGACGCGTACGTCGATCGGGACACGTGAGAGGGCCAGCAGCTGGTCGAGCACCTCGCGCATGGGGTACGCGTGACCGGAGCAGACGTTGTAGACCACGCCGGGGCGGCCTCGCGCCATCAGCAGTCGGTACGCGCGGGCCGTGTCGCGCACGTCGGTCAAATCGCGCCGCGGCTCGAGATTCCCGACGCTCAGCACCGGATCGGCGAGCCCGGCTTCGATGAGCGCGATCTGACGGGCGAAGCCGGAGGCGGAGAACGAAGGGTCCTGTCCGGGGCCGATGTGGTTGAACGATCGCGTCAGCACGACCTCGCGCCGTTCTTCGGTCCAGGCAAGCAGGCCGAGCTGCTCCTGCGCGAGCTTGCTGATGCCGTAGGGGCTTGTCGGACCGATGGGCGCGTCTTCGTCCAGCGCGTGGTCGCGGGGCCGGTAGACCATCGCGGAACCGGGGACGAGCACGCGACTCGGCAGACCGAGCTCGCGGAGCGCGGTCAGCAAATGATGCGTCGCGAGGACGTTGCTCGCCAGCGTGCCGGTGACGGCGTTCCAGGAATCGCCGACGTGCGCGGCGCCGGCGCAGTGATAGATCTCGCGCGGCTGGGTGTCGGCGAGCGCTCGCGCGACCGCGTCGCGATCGAGCATGTCGACGTCGATCCAGCGCGCACGTCCCGTGGGCGGTGCAGGCCGGCCGTCCGGCCGCCGCCAGGCGACCAGCGGGACGCGGTCCTGGTCGAGCAGCCCGAGCAGATGCCGACCTGCGAAGCCCGCGGCTCCCGTGACGAGCACCGCGTCCGTCGCTAGCCGCGCTTGCACGGCCAGAATCTGTACGAAGGTGTGAAGGTTGCCGTACAAGCCCGGCTTAGACGCGGCCGCGCAGCTCGTAACGAAGCTTCGCCGGCCGAAGCTTCAGGTTCACTCGTCGGTTGGAGGCGAAGCTTCGTTCCGTTCACACGAGGAGCGTTCAGGACGTGCCGAGACGACGTCCGTACTGGAGGTCGTAGTACTCGCGAAACGCGGGGTCCTGCTGCTTGATCGGCCGCCACCAATCCGTCCGGGCCTCGTACCACTTGACCGTCTCGGCCAGGCCGTCGGCAAAGTCGGTCTCCGGGCGCCAGCCGATCGAGGTGAGCTTCGTCGTGTCGAGACAGTATCGGCGATCGTGGCCCGGCCGATCGGGGACCGGTCGAATCAGGTGCTCGGGCCGACCCAGCAGCCGCAGGATGCGCCGGGTCAGGTCGAGGTTCCGGACCTCGTTGCCGCCGCCGATGTTGTAAACCTCGCCGGACTGTCCGCGTTCGATGAGCAGATCCAGCGCGCGGCAATGATCGCGGACGTGCAGCCAGTCGCGGACGTTGAGGCCATCGCCGTAGAGCGGAAGCGACAGGCCCTCGATCGCGTTCGTGATGAAGAGCGGGATAACCTTCTCGGGAAACTGGTACGGGCCATAGTTGTTCGACGCGCGGGTCACGACGACCGGCACCTGATACGTGGCCCAGTAGCTGTACGCGAGGCGGTCGGCTCCCGCCTTGCTGGCCGAGTACGGGTTCCGCGGCCGCAGCTCGTCGGTCTCGCGGCTGGCGCCGTCGGCCACGTTGCCGTAGACCTCGTCGGTCGAGATCTGGATGAACCGCTTCAGCCGCGGCGCCTGACGGGCCGCCTCGAGCAGCACGAAGGTCCCGAAGACGTCGGTCGTGATGAAGTCGCCGGCGTTCAGAATCGAGCGGTCGACATGGGTCTCCGCCGCGAAGTGCACGACGAGGTCCGCGTCCACGACGAGGGGGGCTGCCAGGTCCCGGTCCGCGATGTCGCCGCGGACGAAGCGGTGTCGCGGATCGTCGAGCACGCCCTCCAGGTTCTCGAGTCGTCCCGCGTAGGTCAGTTTATCGAGCGTCGTGACGTGCCAGTCTCGGTGCCGGTCGAGCGCGTATCGGACGAAATTGCTGCCGATGAAGCCGGCGCCGCCGGTTACCAGGACCTTAACCATCGCGGCGGCTCCAGTCGTACGGGAGCGTACCGTGGGGATCGAGCCGGAACTCGTCCGGGTCGTCGTATTTGTACGGCTCGTTCGGCACGTTGATGACGAGCGAGGCTTCCGGGCTGATGCACTTCCAGCCGTGGTAGACGAGGTTCGGCACCTGGACGAGGGTGTGATTCTCGGTGCCGAGGAAGAACTCGTTGACGGCGCCTTCGGTCGCCGACCCGGGCCGCGTGTCGATGAGCACCAGCTTCACCATGCCGCACACGCACACGAAGTTGTCGACCTGAGACTTGTGATAGTGCCACGCCTTCACCACGCCGGGGTACGTGGCCGAGACGTAGACCTGGCCGAACCTGGTGAACAGCTCCGATTCGTCGCAGCGGAGGATCTCCATCAGGAAGCCGCGCTCGTCAGGGATGAGCTTCAGCTTCTTCGTCTTCACCCCCTGGATGAGGGGATGCTTCGTCGCGACGGCGGCGTAATGGACGGGGTTCGACATAAGTTCAACGAGGCTGAAGCCTCGTCCCACGAGTGCTACCAGCGTATCCCGACTTCCGAGTTGTCGCCCAGCATGAAGCGGTACGCCGTCGGCTTCACCGGCAGCCGGTAGATCTTCACGTTCTTGCCGATCAGGCTGTCCTCGATCCGGTTGGCCAGATCGTGGATGACGCTGCCTTCGAGCACGATGCTGTGCTCGATCTCGGAATCGCGGATCTCGACATCGTTCATGATCGCCGTGTACGGTCCGACGTAAGAGTGGACGATGCGCGCGCGCGCCCCGATGATGGCGGGACCCCGTACCACCGACCGCTCGACGATGGCGCCCGGCTCGACGATGACCTTGCCCTCGATGCGCGACGCCCCGTCGACCTGCCCCTCGACACGGCGGTCGAGCGTCTCGAGAATCAGGCGGTTGGCTTCGAGCATGTCCTCCAGCTTGCCCGTGTCCTTCCACCAGCCGTCGACGATGTGGGGCCGGACCGTCAGGCCGCGATCGATCAGATCCTGGATGGCGTCGGTAATCTCGAGCTCGTTGCGGAAGCTCGGCGTGATGCGGGCGACCGACTCGAACACTTCCGGCCCGAACAAGTACACGCCGACCAGCGCGAGGTCGCTCTTGGGCTCCCGCGGCTTCTCGACGAGCCGGATGACGTGGCCGTTCGAGAGCTCGGCCACGCCGAACATTTGCGGGTCCGGGACTTTCGCGAGCAGAATCTGCGCGGCCGGCCGCTCCCGCAGGAACTCGTCGACGAAGGGTTTGATCCCCTTGTTCAGCAAGTTGTCGCCGAGATACATCACAAAGGGCTCGTCGCCGATGTAGTCGCGGCTGATGAGCACGGCGTGCGCCAGCCCCCGCGGCGCGTCCTGCTCGATGTAGCGCACCCGAACACCCCAGGCCGAGCCGTCGCCGACGGCCGCCCGAATCTCCGCCTGCGTGTCCCCGACGACAATGCCGATGTCGTGGATACCGGCGGCGGCCATCGCCTCGATGCCATAAAAGAGGACCGGCTTGTTGGCGACCGGGACGAGCTGCTTGGCGCTCGTATAGGTGATCGGCCTCAGGCGGGTGCCCTTGCCGCCGCTCAGGATCAGCCCTTTCATGGATCAGTGATTAGCTCTCAGCTAGAGATCTCAGCTCGAGGGCGTTCAGCTCGCAGGGCTCACCTGAAGCCGGAACTCTGTGGTTGGCCTGGTGCGCCGCTCAGCGAGCCAAGCAGGTTCGAAAAGGTGCCGATGCCCGCGAGCGAGAACGCGATGTTGAATCGTTTGTCCTTCACGACCGAGGTCCCGACCACCTGGAACTCCGCCGTGATGCCGCAGCACTGCGCGTTGTAATACCCGACGATCCGCTGCTGGAGGAACGCGTTCTTGTTCAGATCATAATTGAAGAGGTAGACGCCCCCAAACTCGTTCTTGTGGAATTGGAAGGTGGTGGCGCTGTTGAGGTAATGCTCGAGGCTGTTGCGATTGTCGAAGCCGGACAGCCCCGGAATGTAACGCCGCTGGCTCCAGCCCGCGACCTGGTACACCCGATCCTTGAACGCGTAGGTCCCGTTGGCGCCGATGGTTCGAAGCGCCATGAACTTGGTGTCGTACTCGGCGTGCATGCTGCCGCCGACCTCCTCGTTGGGCGAGAAGCGGAGGTCGATCGAGACCGGCGACAGCTTCGTGGGCTGCGTGCCGGTGAAGCTGGTCCCGTATTGACGGTCGAACTGTGACGCCCGCGGGTCGCTGTAATACGTCTGGCTCGCGTTCAGGGTCACGATCTCCCGCGCGTTCCCCGCATTGGGTCCATAGCGAAGCTTGGCGTAGAGACGGTTCGTCACGCCGTAGGTGACGCGCGTCATGTTGCCGATCATCGAATCGTCGGAATCCAGCTGCGGAATGCGCCGGAACTCCTCGATCGGCGTGACGCGTTGCAGGTTCACGAACGGCTCGATGACGTGCTTGTACTTGTCGGCGAACGAGTTCTCGGGAGTGTTGAAGATCTTCTGGAAGACCGGGCCCACAATCCGCGACTGGAAATCGGCGAACCGCCGTCTCACCGGAACCTCGACCTGCAGGAACTTGTCGGGGAACCTGTCCGGGTTCAGCGGATCCGGCTCGCGGCTCTCAGAGTAGGTGGTGTACCGCCACGCGAGCGACGAGTTCACCGTGACGAAGCGCAGCCGCGTGAAGGGGAACCGCACCGTCGTCTGGAAATCCTCCCGGGTCAAGCCGCTGTCCAGCTCCGTGCGGACGTCCAGATTGTCCTTGTCCTTCCTGGTCTCGAGACTGTACCGAAGGAGCTTCGCGTACTCGGTGTTGAAGGAGACGTAGATCGGCAGCTTGCCGAGGGGCCGGTCGGCCTGGCTGAAGGTCAGCCTCGGCGCTCCGCCGTTGAGGGTCGAGCTCTGCGTGCCGAAGAAGGTCTCCTCACGGTTGTAGGTGCCGTTGAAAGAGTACGCCCCCCAGTTGCCGGACAGGTTCGATGCAAACGTGCGCTGCCGGCGCGAGGCGTCGTAGATGTTCGTGAAGTAGGTCTGTTGGATCGTCAGGTCCGAGAAGTAGTCGGCCCGGCCGCGGGCGCGGAACCCCAGCGGCAGTGCCTGGCTGAAGCCGCCGCGGATGTCATACGCGCGCTTCCCCGGCGTCGTCGTCACAGGGCCGCCGGGCTGGTTCTGCGTCGTGGTCGGGTGTTCGCGGAGGTGATAGATGCGCCCGTTGCCTTCGCCGCGCTCGGCGATGTACCGGAACTCGCTGCCCATGCCCTGGCCGGTCTTCGAAAACCAGTCGTGAAAAAACGTCGCGTCGGCGCTGCGGTTGATCGCCCAGAAAAACGCGTTGCTGATCGTCTGGCCCCGGACGCCCGACGCTCCGTATTGCGGAATCAGGATCCCGGTCGAGCGATCGTCCTCTTGCAGCGGGTAATACAGGATCGGCAGATACAGGATCGGGACCCCTTTCACGCGGAAGACAGAGGTCCGGAGAATCGCGTAGCGATCCAGGTCCAGCTCGACCGATTCCGACGTGATGATCCAGCGCGGTGTCGGTTGCACGCAGGTGGTGAAGCCGCCTTTGGTGATCTTGTAGTGCCGGGATCCCTGCTTCTCGATCGTCTCGCCGTAAAAGTACACGTCCGGCTCCTGCGTGCCGAACGGGCTGCGCGTCACCAGCTTGGGATCGGCCAGGGTTGCGTCGCCGGACGCGTTGTAGAAGACGCCCGTCTTGGTCCTCGTGTCGAACTCCACCCGGTCGGCGGAGATTCGGCTCGTGCCGCTGCTGAAGACGACGCTGCCTTTGGCGACGAGCCGCCCCTGGTCGAAGGTGAACTCCATTTCGCTGCCGTACAACTGGTACTGGCCGCAGTCGATCTCGACATCACCGATGAACCGCGTCAGTTCCGAGCTGATGCTCTCGATGCGCCATTGGCGGCTGATGCAGCCCTCCGGCAGCGACGGCTGGGCCGCCGCGGGAGACGCCAACAAGATGAGGAGGGAACACCAGAAGAACGGCCGGGCCCGACGAAGCACGGACGAAGCGTACCACGGCCGCTCGGCCGCCAGCAATCGTCCGCGTCACGGCCCGCGGCCGCGATCACCGGAGGTACGCTCGAGCTCTTCCACGTGTGCGAGAAGCGCGCCGACCAGGAAGATCGAGCCGCTCACGAGCACCCTGGGGTCGACGTGCCAGGCGCGCTCGAGCGCGCGCGTCGGCTCCGGCTCGACCTCGACGGCAAGCGTGGGCGCCAGCCCGCGCGCAAGGGCTGCGAGCTCCGCGGCGGCCACCGCTCGAGGGTGACGAGGCTCGGTTGCGATGATTGCGCTGACCTTCGGCAACAAAGCCCGGAGCATCCCCTCGGCGTTCTTGTCCCGCATGACCCCGAAGACCAGCGGAAGGCGTTGCCCGGTCTCTGTCAGATACGCGGCGAGCGCACCGGCTCCCGCCGGATTGTGCGCGGCGTCGAAAAGCGCGGCCCGTCCGTCCGCGAGGCGGCGTTCGTCCAACCGGCCCTGCCAGACCGTGTGAGCCAGCGCGTGCTCGATCGCCGCTCGGGGGATCACGAAACCGGCCCCGGCGAGCTCCTCGAGCAGCCTGACGGCGGTGACGGCATTCTGGGCCTGGTGGCGCCCCCTGAGCGCGAGTGTCAGCGGGCCATAGCTGGCGCGCACCGTGCGCAACGTCACCACCAGGTCGTCGTTCATCCGCCGGATCTCGGCGTCCACCTCGTCCTGGGCCAGGATCAGGGAGGCGCCACGCTCGTGGCACACGCGGGCGATGACCTCGACGACCTCCGGGGTCGTGTCTCCCAGGACGACGCGCATTCCCTCCTTGATGACGCCGGCTTTCTCGAAGGCGATGTCGCGAAGCGAGGTGCCGAGGAAACGCTCGTGGTCGAGCGCAATCGTCGTGATCGCGGCCGCGACCGGCGACGCAACGTTGGTCGCGTCCAGCCGCCCGCCGAGTCCGACTTCGAGCACCGCAATGTCCACTGCCGCACGGCGGAAGATCTCGAACGCAACCGCCGTCGTCGCTTCAAAGAAGGTCGGGCGGGCCGAGAGCGCGCCGGCCCCCATCAGGCGATCGATCAGATCGAGCACCTCCTGCGCGGCGGCGGCCAGATCATCGCTGCCGACCTCGCATCCGGCCACCACAAACCGCTCGGCGAGGTGAATCAGATGCGGCGACGTGTAACGTCCCGCCCTCAGCCCCGCGGCGCCAAACGCCGCATCGACCATCGCCGTGACCGAGCCTTTGCCGTTGGTGCCGGCGACGATGACGGTGGGGTAGGCGCGGTGAGGATCGTGAAGGGCCGAGCAGAGCGTTTGGATGTTGTCGAGCCCGAATTTGATCCCCAGCTTCTCGAGCGCCAGCAGTCTGGCGATGGGAGCGTCGGGCACGCCGCTGCTAGGTCGCCTCGGCGGCCGGCGAGGCGATTTCGGGGGCGGGCGTCGTTTCGTCGGAGACGACCACGACCGGCTGGCGCGGGACGGAGTCGGGTAGCATGAAGGCGAGGGCCCGCGCGATCGTGTGTTTCAGCTCGCGGCGATCGATCACGATGTCGAGCATGCCGTGCTCGAGGAGGAACTCGCTACGCTGAAAGCCGGGGGGCAGCTTCTGCCGGATCGTCTGCTCGATGACGCGCGGGCCTGCGAACCCGATGAGGGCGCCTGGCTCCGCGATGTTGAGGTCGCCGAGCATCGCGAAGCTCGCCGTGACCCCGCCGGTCGTCGGGTCGGTCAGGACCGAGATGAACGGAATCCTGGCGCGATCGAGCTTCGCGAGCGCCGCGCTGATCTTCACCATCTGCATCAGCGAGAGCGCTCCTTCCATCATGCGGGCGCCTCCCGACGACGATACGACGAGGAGCGGCACGCGTCGTTCGAGCGCGTGCTCGATCGCCCGCGTGATCTTCTCGCCGACCACCACGCCCATGCTGCCGCCGATGAAGCCGTACTCCATCGCGGCGACGACGACCTCGAATCCAGCCAGCCGTCCGGACGCGACGATGACCGCGTCCTTCATGCCGGTGGCGGCGGCGCTCGCCTTCAAGCGTTGTTTGTAGGGTTTGGTGTCCGTAAAGCCCAGCGGATCGGTCGAGCTCAGGCCCCCGTCGTGCTCCACCCAGTCGTCATCGAACAGGTTGCGCAGACGTTCCCGCGCCGTCATGCGCAGATGATGCGCGCACTTGGGACACACGTTGAGGTTCGCCACGAGGTCCGTGTGAAAAAGCGCCTTCCCACACTCCGGACACTTCTTCCAGAGGCCTTCGGGCACCCGGCTGGCCTTGTCCTTCGCGGGGGCAATCGGCCTCTTGGTTTTCTTGAACCAGGCCACAGGAGGAATATATCAGTTCTCAGTTTTCAGTTTTCAGTTCTCAGTTTTCTTCCCGACCTTCGGAGCGGTTAACTGAGAACTGATAACTGAGAACTGACGACTGATGACACAAAGCTACCCAGTCCGCGGCACGTAATACCTCGTCCCGCGGCCCATGGATTGAATCTGACGCGCCAGATCCTCGAGCGCCTGATCGCTTCCCGCCAAATCGATCTCCGAGGTTTCGACGACGAGCAGGGGGGTTTCGGCGTAGTGAAAGA
>JACOUA010000358.1 GCA_016178075.1 Acidobacteriota bacterium | reverse complement strand
TGATGCTTGCTGCTGTTTGCATCTGTATGGTGCCGGCGGCTCCCCACGCCGCTGGCAAACAGGCCCCGCAGCGCCAAGCCGATCTGTGCGCCGTTCCACCGGGTGCACCGCCGATGCTGCCCGCCAAGCTCCTGCCCGGGATGGGCACCACCAAGCACTTCCCCGTCACGACGACATCGGAAGACGCACGAAAGGTTTTCCTGCAGCCCGGCCGAGCGGGCGAACCTGCAGATTAGAACCGGTACCGCACGCCCAACCGGAACACCCGCGGCGCGATGATCTGCGTCGGCTGGAGATAGGTCGAGCCGTTGCGGTTCGTCTGCGCGGTGATTGTGTTCACGTTGAACGTGTTGAACAGATCGAACATGCCTTCGACGGACTGGTCCCCGAACGTCTTGAGGCGCTTCGACATGCGGTTGTCCCAGATCTTCACCCAGTCGTAGCGGCCGGCATGCGCCTCGACGCGGACGTTGACGACTTGGTTCAGCGCGTCGCGAATCTGGACGTCGCGCCCGTACCAGTCACCGCTCTGCGCCGCGAATGATGTGCCGTAGGTCAGCCCCCACCGCAGCTGATACGTGCCGCTGAGGCGCAGCGCGTAGTTCCACTCCGGCGCGCGATGCCGATAGGGGTTGCCTGTGGTGCCGCCGGGCGTCGAGGCGTTATTGCCCGTGTAATCGCCGGGACCATACAGGGCTTCGTTCGGGTTGCGGGGCGCGATCTCCCTCAGGTCCGTGTGACTCGCGTCGAATGACGCCAGGAACGACCAGTTGTTGGAGAACTGCTTGTTCAACGTCACACTGTACGCATCGTACTTGTTGCGGCTTTCGTCACCGGTCATCTGGACGATCTGCTGGATGTTCTGCCCGAACGTCGGATACGTCCGCGGGACCGAATAAATCGCCAGGGTGCGATCATCGGCCGTGCCCGCAATGTTGTCGCGGCCTGGGTCTATCCCCGTCGCCCTCACGGTGAAGGCCTCGTACGGCAGTGCCCTGTTGATGCGGACGTTGCCGTTGCCGTCAGACTTCTTTACGTAGTTGAACTGGATCGTGAGGACGCGGCTGAGCCCGAGGTCCAAGCCTGCCGTGAATTCATCGACGTACGGACCTTTGAGGTCACGGTCGATCGAGAGGCTCGTGCCGCCGCCGGTCGTCGACGTCAGGTTCGCCGGCACAGGCACGTAAGGAATGCTGCCGTTCCAGTTCGAGTACGTCCTGGTAATGATCGCATTCGGGTTGACGTCGCTCGCGCTCGGGCCGGGGTTGGCAGATGCACCCGAGCTGCCGCCGACGTAGCGGCCATAGCTGGCGCGCAGCGCCACGCGGCCTTCGCCTGTCAGGTCATAGACCGCCGACACGCGCGGGACGAATGTCGAATAGATCGGGTAGTTGTCCTCGCCCTTGTACTCGACGATGTTGCGGGTCGCGAACGGGCCGCTGCCCGGATTGCCCTGCTCGGGCAGGAAGCTCGAGTACCGGTCGTAGCGCAGACCCACGTTGAATGTGAACTGACGCGTCACCGTCATCTTGTCGGTGATGTAGGCGGAGTGATACCACTCGCCCGACGCCGTCAGGTTCGGGTAATCGAACACCTGCACCGAGTCGGCTCTCGAGAAGCAGCCGTCGTAGTTGTTGGCTTCGTTACAGGTGCCGCTTGCGTCGGCGGCAACACTGCGGTAGCGATAGATCTGCTGATTCGGGTACCCGAGATTCTCCGTCTCCTGCATGTTGCGCCAGCCGAGATACCCGGCCTTGAGCTCGTGGTTGCGTCCCCACAAATCGGCAAAGTACACGAAGGTGCCGCCATACTGCCAGCGCCGCGGTGTCCGATCCGTCTCGAGGAACGCGCCGCGCGTGGCGCCGGTCGTGAGGTCCGTCTTGCGGACGTCCGGCGTCCACGGCACGTCGGGCCACCAGTAGCCGCCGCGCTGCAGGCTCGCGTCGAAGGTCGCGCGCGGCGACAGGATCGACAGCCACTTGAATGACGGTCCGACCAGCGAGTACGAGTCTTGGTTCTGCGTGGCCTCGAGCGGCACGAAGCGGCTGGCCGTCCGGTACGGCTGCCACTTGCGGCCCGCCTGGAACATGCCCTCGAACTTGTTGTTCCGCGTCAGCTGATAGGTGATCTTGCCGGTGGGGTCCTGCAGCTTCGTGTAGAACTCCACCTGACTGCGATCGGCCAACCGGATGAAGCCCGGGATGTAATTGCCGGACGAGGCATCGCGGTAGCTCGCGTAAAACCACAGCTTGTCCTTGAGAATGGGGCCGCCCACCTCACCGTAGTAGTCCTGGTACTTCGTGAACTTGTTGTCACCCGGCGCGTAGCCCCTGGTGAGAAGTTCCGGTGTGATGTTCTGACTCTGAAAGTCGCCGCTCTGATAATTCACCGAGCCCAGGCCTCTGAACATGTTGCTGCCGGACTTGACCACGAGGTTCATGGTCAGGCCGGGATTCATGGCGTCGGCGCCCTTGGCCGCCGTCGTGACCTGTGCCTCCTCGTACGTGCCGAAGTCACCGTAGGTCTGATCCCAGATCATGCCGTCGTAGCTGACGACGCCGCCGCCGGCACGGCCGTAGGTGCGCGCCGCAGGGCCCGAACCCGTGCCGAACGACGAGCCGCCCACATCGTAGTTCGTGGCGTACAGCCCCGGGATGAGCATGATCAGTCCCGTCAGACTGCGGCTGTACGGGATGTCATCAAGCTTCTGCTGGTCCCAGTGGACGGCGACTTTCGACGATTCGAGGTCGATGGTCGGCGCCTGGCTCGTGACCGTGACCGTCTCCTGCAGCGTCGCGACTTCCAGCTTGCCGTTGATGGTCATCGTCGCGCCGGCGGCAAGATTCACGCCCTCGATGTTGAGGGTGTTGAAGCCCGGCAGCGTGAAGGTAACGGAGTACGCACCGGCCGGCAGCAGCGTGAACCGATACACACCCTGGTCGTCCGTGACCGTCGACCGAGCGCCGCCAATCATCTGGGGGCTTGCAATGGACACTGCGACACCCGGCAGCGCGCCGCCGCTCGTATCGACGGCCCGGCCTGTGATCGCTCCGGTGGACTGCTGGGCGAGCGCCGGCGGAGCTGTCAGCAGCAGTACCACCAGGCCCAGCAGCCCAATCAACCGACTCAGCCTGTTCATTTCCCTCTCGCTTTCTGTGAATCCGCGTGGCAGACCGTTTTTCAAAAGCCAAACGGAGGGTCCGCCCGTCGTGGGGTCTGGATGCGGAGGAGTATACGGCCATCGCGTCCATGTAGCCGGGGAATTCCTCGTGAGAAATCGTGACCCGGGCGCCGGGATGATCGACGCGAAGCACGAGGCCGTTGGTGGTGTAGTGCCGGGCGCACGCCGTGGCGGCGACCGCGGCGATCAGGATGGGGATTTCCAGCCTCACTCGACGATTCTAGCAGCCGAATGCAGCCGGACCCGTAGGTCGGGCTAGTGCTGGCGCGCGCGCCTGGGAGCGACCTCCGGTGGCCACGAGCAGTCGACCCGCACATGCTCCCACTGGCTGCCGTGAATGACCCACAGCGTCACGCAGCAGGTGGCCGCCGTCTCGCGCGCGACTTCAATTGCTCGTTCGGAGGAGGAGAAGAGTCCCAGCGGGCGCGGCGGTCCCTCGGCCGACACTTCCTCGACCGACACGAGATGACGCCGGACCCAAATCACGATGTCGCCCGGTTCCGGGCGTGCGTGGGTCACCGCAGGCTGTGGGCTCACCTCCGACGTTTTCGGCCCCGGCTCGATCGCACTCTAGGGGGGTTTCGTGCAGATCCGGCGCAGGATTGCACACCGCTGCGCGCGCTCTGCGGCTCGAGCCCTGCCGGTCCCTGACCCCTGACCCCTGATCCCTACTTCTTTCCCTTGAGCGTGGCTTCCCTCTTCGCCCTGAACTCCGTCCCTGGCTTCCACTCTGGATACGCGCCGCCCTGCGCCACCCGGTAGCCGACCTCGAACAGCAGCTGCAGATCCTCGACGGCGCCGGTCAAATCCCACTCCGGCTTCACCTCGTCCGACGGCTTGTGATAGTCGCGCGCCGTGTACTCCTCGCGCTTCTGTTTGCCGTAGCCCTCGGGCTTGCCGACGTAGTCGATGCCCGAGTCGGTGTCGAGCGCGGGCACCCCCTGCTTCGCGAACTCGAAGTGATCGGATCGATAGAAGAATCCTTTTTGGGGTTCCGGGTCGGGCTTGATGTTCCGGCCGCGCGCGCCCGCCGCCTCGGCGAGGAGATCGTCCAGGGTCGAGTTGCCGTAGCCGACGATCACGATGTCCTTCGTGCGGCCCCACTGATTGAGACCGTCCATGTTGATGTTGGCCAGCGTGCGATCCAGCGGGTAGAGCGGGTTGTTGGCGTAGTACTTCGCCCCGAGGAGCCCTTGTTCCTCCGCCGTCACGGACAAAAACAACGTCGTCCGCTTCGGCGCGGGCCGAAGCTTCGTGAATGCCTCGGCGATCTCCAGGAGCCCGGCGGTGCCACTGGCGTTGTCGGCTGCGCCGTTGAAGATCTGATCGTCGGCGAGGCTCGGATCTTTCCCGAGGTGATCCCAGTGGGCCGAGTAGATGACGTATTCGTTTTGAAGCGAGGG
>JACOUA010000357.1 GCA_016178075.1 Acidobacteriota bacterium | reverse complement strand
CGGGCGACAACGGCCCGTATTCGGTCTCTCTTCTTTATACGGCGATGCAACCACCGGATTTCGTGCCGCGCCAGTTCCGATATGAACGTCAGACGGCATGGCCGGCGACACAGGGATCGCTTCGTCAGCTCGAAATCGGGCTGGGCGGCGTGGGTCGCTGGCAATCTTCGCGAGGCTTCGGGGCCACGGGCTACGCGGGACTCGGCTACCTGCGCCTGAGCGGCGAAACCCAGAGCCTCGCCTATACGAGCTTCCATCTCGGCGGGCACAGCGTCCTGTTTCCGGAGCAGTATCGGCTGTCGGCGACGCTCACGCCCTCGTCGACGTGGGGATTGAACGCCGGCGGCGAGCTCGACATCCCCGTCGCGTCCTCGTTGTCGGTGGTGGTCGGCTACCGCGCGTTTGTCGGCCGCGCCGCACGACTCTCGGTCAGGCTGGACAGCATTCTGAACGATCGAGGCCAGGCTGCGGCCGACCGCGGAGCTGAAAACGACCAGCGGTCGACTGGTGGCGGGCGTGAAGATCAAGATCGGATCCGGATCGATGCCGTGACTCGGGACACTAGGTCAAGGCAGGCGGCAGGTTTCATCGAAGGAGCTGGTTGAGCCGCGGGCCAGCGCCGCCTCCTGCTTCCGGTTGTCGGTCGCGAAGCCGTTCAGGCGAATCGTCGTGGTCGGTGTGATGTCGACCGCCGCGACGCCAACCTGGAGGAGGGGCATGAGCGCGTGCGATGTGGAGGGATTCTTGGGCCGCGCGCGCAGGCTGTCAACCAACCAAAAATGGCCGGGGGATACCGCCGGTGGCGATACCCCTTCCGGCGACTCACATTCCCGCCTCCGTGCGGGTCAATCGTCCTCCGTCACTTATGCGGCTGATCGAAATGGGCTTGCAGATTCCCTCCACTGAGGTATTGCAGAGGCACGAGGAGCACCACATTGGCAGGATTCGCCGTCTCGAAGATCCTCAAGGCCGCCATGTCAAGGTTGCCGGGCTCGCCGGCATCCACGAGCGTGAATTCGATCGTGAAGCCATCGACATTGTCGTACCGGCCCACGCCCACCCCAACCATCGTGTCGAGCGGGGCCTCTGGCGGAGCTTCAATGATGTTCGGGTCGTCCGAACACCGCACGGTTGAAATGTGTTCCGCCATGTGGAAGCTGTGGCCCTTCCAGTTCACTTCGAGATTGTTGGATAACAGCAGGTCGCAATGAACGGTCAGACCCTTCGTAACGCGAACACCGCCCACTTGAATCTGAGATCCACCACCCGTGAATCGACCCAAGCTAAGCTCGCCGCAGCCCGACGGAATGTCGACGGTTATGGCGGCGGATTGTCCGCCAGCTTGACCGTCTCCCCAGGTCCCCACCGCCAGCGCGGTCACGACTGCGGTGGTTCCCGCGGGTGCAAACGCCGACCCGGAGAACGAGTATCCGGGAGATTTGTACGCGCCAGACGCCACCACCACGTTGTTGAAGAGGATATCGATTCGAGGGTTTTCGCCTTCGCCCTTCTTGGCGCTCCAGGACGTCGACGTGTAATCGATCGTGGCGATACCGTTGACGCACGTCGCTCCGGCTTTGATATTTGGCCAGTGGGCCAGCGCCGTGCCCGCCATCAGAACTTGAAAGACGACTATCAAGGCACCCGTCAAAAGCCTCTGCCCGATTCGCACCATCGGTCACCCCTCTCCGGTCGAAACCAGTGTCGACTCCGCTTGGACATTCCTCGCGGAGACCGAGGGAGACTGCAACGGAGATGCCGCCGCCGGAGGTCGCCCGATGTGCGTGAAGAGACCGGAATCTCCGTGATTTCGCGAGCGATCTCGTTGGCTTCAGATCACGTGCAGTCACGTAAAACCAACAGAAGTGGAGGTTGCGGCCGAGGCCGGCCTACATGGGCCGTAGGGGACACGCCGTGCCGATCAGAACCCGAACCGGACGCCGATCTGAGCGCGGCGGGCCGTGGCGGCGCCCGTCGGCCGGCCAAACAGCGGCGACGTCATCACGCCACTGTAGGTCGTGTAGTTCGTGCGGTTGGTGAGGTTCTGCGCGGCCGCGTAGAACTCCAGACGAAAGCGCCGATCCGACGGGCCGCCTGCGAACCCTGGCGCCATCGCCCCACCGGCCGGGCCGCCATTGATGATGACGACCTGCCCGCCGCCGCCCTCGACCTGCCGGCGGGGGCCGAAGCCCCACGCATAGGAAACGCGCCCGCCGAGATCGACGTGCGCGGCCCCGCGCGCCGAATTGCGCGTCACGCCCGCGGGTCGGTCCGTGAACACACCGTCCGCGTTGTCGTCCCGGCCGGTGGTCACGTTGTAAGGCGTCCCCGAGCGCACGCTCGTGTTGAAGGAGATCGAGAGGTTCGAGATGGGCCGCATATTGAACGTCGCCCCGACCCGGTGGCGCGTGTCGCCCGCCGTCGGTCCCCATTCCAGGTCGAGGTCGTCGCCGCTCGCGAGGAGCGAGAACGGCCCGGCCGTGTTCGTCTCGGCGCTGGCGAGCGTGTAGTTGACGAACACCAGCGTCCGTCGTCGATTGATCAAGTTCAGGTTCCAGCCGACGTTGAGCGACTGCTGGCGCAATGCGGCGTCCGACGCGAGCTGGACGATGTTCGCGAACCTGGGATCCGGCCGCACGCCGGCGACCGGCGCATTCAGGTTGCGGGGGCGAAGCACGCTCCGGCCCCAGCCCGCGTTGTAGCTGACGTTGACGCGCATGTTTGGCGTCAGCGCGCGATCGACGCCGCCGCTGAACCGATGGGCCGTCGGCAGGACGAGATCCTCCGACCAGAGGTAGCGATTGGTCGGCGGCGTGACGCCGTCCAGGCCAGGCTCCGGAAACGCCGGGTTGCGCACGTTCAGCTCGCGCTGACGAAAGCCGTCGACGAGGAGCGTCTGCTTGTAGACGTCGCCGGCGATCCAGTCATAGAAGTAGCCGTAGCTCCCCCGAAGCGTCAGGGTGCCGTTCTTGAGCGGCGACCAGGCGGCGGTCAGGCGCGGCGACAGATTCCAGCCGTCGGGCACATGGGCCTCGTAGCCGTACCGCACGCCGGCTGACAGCAGGAGGCTTCTGAGCACCCGGTAGTCATCCTGCAGATACATCGCAGCCTGCAGATTCGAGTAGCGGAGGTTGGGATCGCCGATCCGGCGCGTGTAGTTCGACGGACGGCCCGCCACGTAGTCCGCGAGGCTCGCGAAGGTGAACGTCCCGAGATAATTGCTGATGTCGTTCGATCGATAGCGTCCGCCTTCGAGCAGCACGCCCGTGCGCCACGAGTGCTGGCCCTGCACGTAGTCGAGATCGGAGGCGAGCTCGAATGTCACGTCGCGGCGGCCGCCGCTCATCTGCGCTCCGCCGCTCGGAAAGGCGTCATGGGCCCGAAGGGTCGGCGCCTCGAGCGCCGATCGCGATTCGATATCCGACCAACGAAGCTGCAGGCGTGATTCGGTGAAGAACCGCCTG
>JACOUA010000211.1 GCA_016178075.1 Acidobacteriota bacterium | reverse complement strand
GTGTCGCTCGCGCTCAACGCGCCGTCGCTCACCGTCACGGTAATGGTCGCCGAGCCGTTCTGATTCGCGGCGGGGGTGACCGTGACCGTGCGGCTCGCTCCGGAGCCGCCAAAGACGATGTTGGCCGTGGGGACGAGCGTGGTATTCGAGGAGCTGCCAGACAGCGTTAGGCTGCTCGCCGCGGTCTCGATGTCCGCGATGGTGAAGGCCAGAGCGCTGGTGGCCGAATCCTCGTCGATCGTCTGGTTGCTGATGTCTGAGATGGTCGGCGTGTCATTCACCGCCGTCACGGACAGGGTGAATGTGTCGCTCGCGGTCGCCACGCCGTCGCTCACCGTGATCGTGATGGTGGCTGACCCGTTCTGATTGGCGGCGGGCGTGACCGTGACCGTGCGACTGGCGTTGGACCCGCCGAGGACGATGTTGGCATTGGGAACGAGCGTCGTGTCCGACGAGCTCGCCGAGAGCGTCAGATCGGCCGCCAACAGCTCGGAATCCCCGACGGTGAAGGCGATCGCGCTCGTGGCCGCGTCCTCGAGGATTGTCTGATTCGCCACGTTTGAGATAGTGGGAGTAGTGTTGGTCGTGAACACATACGCCGACCCCTGGTCGACGTTCCCCCCCACGTTATCCAAATGGGCTCCAATTAAGGTGTCGCCGCCAAGCGCCACGCTGAAGCCGAACTGGTCGCCGTCGGCGCCATCGCTCGCGGTCAACTTCGCCTGCTGGATCCAGGTCGTTCCGCTCCGCACGAACACATACGCCGATCCCTGGTCGCTCGCCCCCACGTCATCGCCATGGGCTCCGACCACGGCCGTGTCGCCACTCAGCGCCACGCTGACGCCGAACCCGTCGCTGGCGGCGCCATCATCTGCCGTCAGCTTGGCCTGTTGGCTCCACGTCGTCCCGCTCCGCAGGAACACATACGCCGACCCCTGGTCCCCGTTCGCCCCCACGTCATCGCCATGGGCTCCGACTACGGCCGTGTCGCCGCTCACGGCCACGCTGACGCCGAACCGGTCGCCGTCGGCGCCATCGCTCGCCGTCAACTTCGCCTGCTGGCTCCAGCTCGTCCCGCTGCGCACGAACACATAGGCCGACCCTTGGCCGACGTTCGCTCCTACGTCATCTAAGAAGGCCCCAACCACCGCCGTCTCGCCGCTCAGCGAGACGCTGACACCGAAACACATACGCCGCCCCCTGGTTGGAATCATCACTTCTGGCTCCTACAACCGCCGCGTCGCCGCTCACTGCGACGCTCACGCCGAAGTTGTCGCTTCCAGCTCCGTCGCTCGCCGTCAACTGCGCCTGCTGCACGATCGGATCGATCGTGACGGGATAGTGCGCCGCCGCGGTGTCCACACGCAGGACAATCCGGTCCTCGCGCACAGCCAATCGGCCTGCCAGCGCCCGCCCGTCGGCATCGATCGCGTAAAGATGGCCGTACCGAAGCCATGCCTGCCCATCCGCATCGACGAACTCGACGGCGTCTTCTCCACGCATGCGCGGGGTCCAGGTCCCGGCGACCGCGAGCTCGATGGTCAACTCCGTCCGCGTTTGGTCCATCGGCGCAGGCCTACCGCCTCCGCCAAGGTTTCGGCGAGCCTCGCCGAAGCGCGCTTCGCGCGAAGGCGGGAAGGCCTGCGCGACATCTGACTCTTGGCTGACGGGGTGGTCCGGTGGCTTGGCAATCGTGAAGCCCTGCTCCAGACCCAGGCGGCCGTTGATGTACCACTCGACCAGCGGCCGATCAGGATCGGCGCTCCCGCGCTCCACACGGGCGCCGGCCGACGTCCACGCCTGCATCTCAATCGAGCGGACATGATCTGCTGTCCCATATCCGGCAAGTCGAAGCTCGAGCCGCCGATTGCTCTCCGAAAGCGTCACGCCGCCGGGCGTGAATTCAGCGTCGAATCGATGCGCGTCGTTCCGTGCTTCGATGATCCCGTTCTGAATTCCCTTCGAACCATCCGAGCGCACGGGCCGCGGGCGATACGTGGCATCCGATCCCGCTTGCAGCGTTTGCAGGACTACGGGCGCCAAATCCGGCGGGAGCGCGGCTCGCGTGTCGCGGGCCACAGGTTGCGCGTGACGAGTGACGAGCGAAGGTGCACGACTGGACCCGTTATGGGTTTCGACCAGTCCGCGACGCGTCGCGGGGAACGACCCGCCGACGACAAGCAGCGCAATCAGGGCCGTAAGCATGGCGGCCGGCCGTCGCCAGGCGCAAGCGGAAACCCGCAACCTGACACTCGACGGCGGCGCATGAAGCAGTTGGCGCATGAGCTGTCCTTTCGTGCGCCCACTATCGCAAGCTCGACACGCGCGCGTAAGTGCATGTGCGTGTGCCCCGGGGGGACATGTACATGTGAGGCCGAAGGTTCGAGACGGAGGTTCCGACGAAGGTTCGAGATGGAGGTTCTTGACGGCGGTTCCGGAGCCGTTGTTCGAACTTTTATTGCCTAGGCGTCATCACCGACGGCCCGGACTGACCACTTCGAAGCCGAGCGCTTTCGCGCCCGCCGCCTCGGCGACGTCGTTCGTCATCAGGCGCCGGACGCCCAATTCCTCCATCGCCGCCAGGTGAAGCCGGTCGAGTGTCCGACAGTGGATCTCGAGCGCGGCGCGATGCTGGCGGAGCGCCACCTCGAACACCGACCCGGCTAACGGCCGGAACCGGAACGGATCGACCTCGCGGAAGGCGCGCAGTTGGCGGAGGTAGACCCGATATCGCCGTTCGCGATACAGGCCGGCCAGCCGGCCTGCCCGCAACTGGATCGTGGTCTCCAGCTCGGTGAGCGCGGACACGATGACGTCGGCCTCCCGGGCGACGGCGAGCCGCACGGCCTCGCTCTCCGGCTCTTCCAGGAGCAGCTTGAGGAGACAGCTCGTGTCGAGGTAGATCACGCGCGGGCCGCCTCAGCGGCGTTCCCGGCGGGCGTCGCTCAGGGCGCGATCCACCCACCGGACCACGCGGCCGCCGGCCGCTTTTCGCTGCCACCTGGCGTGAACCGCCGGATCGAACCGCGTACGCGGCCGGCGCCGCGCGACGATCCGCACCAGCTTGGCCACCGGCTTGGCGTCGCGCGTGATCAGGATTTCCCGCTCGCGCTGCAGCAGCGCCTCCGCGGCCGGCCACCGCTGACGCACGTCGCGCACGCTCATCGTCTTCATCGCTAAAGCATAACATGTTTCACACGGAGCGCCGCTGTCGGTCGTCTTGCTGACGGCGTCATGTGTCTCCCGTGGACCACCGCAGTTGGGTCGTTGGCCTCGGGCCACCACGCTTGCCTACACGCGCCCGAGCTTCGCCACCGCCTCCAGCCGCGTGTGGACCTGCAGCTTTTCGTAGATGCTCTTGATGTGCTTGCGGACCGTGTTGATGCTGATTTCGAGCGAGTCGGCAATCTCCTTGTAGAACTGCCCTTCGCTGAGCGCCTCCAGCACCGCGCGCTCGCGCGCTGAGAGCGCGTCCACTTCAGGTGCCGCCGCCCGCGGAGCCCGCTGATTGCGCTGACCGAAGAACTGCACCACCTTGCGCGCGATCGTGCCGGACATCGGCGCGCCGCCGGCGTGCACATCCCGGATGGCCTCGATGATCTCCGCTGCCGGGGCCCGTTTGAGGATGTAGCCCGACGCGCCCGCCTTGAGCGACTCGAACACCAGCTCGCTGTCGTCGAACGCGGTCAGCATCACGATCTGAATCTTCGGCGCGTCCGCGTGCAGCCGTCGGGTGCACTCGATGCCGGTCATGCCGGGCAGGTTGATGTCCATCAGGACGACGTCCGGCGCCGTGGCGGGCAGGTCGATCAAAGCGGCCTCGGCGCTTGCAAACGTCGCAACGCACGTCATGTCGCCGGCACCGTCCACGAGCCGCGCGAAGTCCGCGCGGAGGTGTTGGTTGTCTTCGACGATGCCGACTCTGAGAGCCATCACGGGGTTCACTATCGCCGCCTCACCGGACCGATGGCTAGTGCATGTACATGTGCCCTCTCAGTTTTCAGTTCTCAGTTCACAGTTCTCAGGAAGATGCTGAAAACTGATGACTGAGAACTGACAACTGAAAACTACGTGAGCGGCGTCCTGAACACGAGCCGCGTGCCCCGGCCGGGGGCCGAGTCGATCTCGATGGTCCCGCCGGCGGCATCCATCCGCTCCCGCATATTGCGCAGCCCGTTCCCCGTCGGGTCCGCATACTCGGGTGACAGACCCCGGCCATCGTCCATCACCTCGACCACGAGCGTGTTGTCATCGATCGCGATCGTGATCCGGACCTCCGAGGCCTGTGCATGCTTGACGGCGTTCGTCACGGCTTCCTTGAACGCGAGATACACGTGGCGGCGGGTGTCGGCGGCGAGCTCGCGCGCCCCGAGGTCTGGTTGAATCCGCAAACGGCAGCGGAGTCCGGCCGCCCGCAGATGTTCTTCGGCGAACTGCGCCGTGTAGTTCGCGAAGCTCTCGACGGTGTCATTGCGTGCGTTGACCGCCCAGACGAGCTCGTCCATCGTGTGGACCGCCTCGCGCGCGGCGCGAGAGATTCGTTCGCCGCTGGCGTGGCCATCCGCCACGTCGGCGAGGAGCGCGATGTGAGACAGCCGCGAGCCGAGGTCGTCGTGTAGATCGCGCCCGATGCGTGATCGCTCGCGCGTCAGGGACTGCTCTCGCTCGAGCTCGGCAACCCGCCGGCGCGCGCGGCGCAGCGAGACGGACCGAACCGCAAGCGCCGTGGCGATCACGAGCACCGCCACGGCAGCCACCCGCGCGTCGCGCCGCTCCCAGAGAAAAGGCGCCACCACGAGTGCGATCGACGCGGGCGCCGGGCTCCAGATGCCGTCGTTGTTCGCCGCCATCATCTCGAATCGGTAGGTTCCTGGCGGCAGACGGCTGTAGTAGGCGGTCCGCCGCGCGCCCACGTCGTGCCAGTCGGCGTCGAATCCAACGACCCGATAGCGGAAGCGGACTTTGGCCGGGGCGAGGAGGCTGAACGCCGTGTAGGCCAACTCGATCGACGAGGTCCCGGCGGGAACTTGAATCGCCCCCCCGGCGTCGGGCCGCGCCGGGCGATCGGCCAGCGTCACACCTTCGACGAGGACGGGCGGCGGAATCCGATTGATCGGGAACGACGCGGGGTCGATGATGACGATGCCGTCGATGGTGGAGAACCAGAGGCGGCCGTCGCGTGCGCGGAGTCCGGAGGGATCGAAGCCGCCACCGGACCCTTCCGGGGTCAGGAGGCCGTCGGTGCGGTCCAGGATGATCGGATCGAGCGACCGGTCACGGCCCTCGGCGATCGCGTCGATTCGCGCACGCTCCAGTCGCGAAATCCCGCGTGTGGTCGACACCCACAGGTTCCCGTCGCGGTCTTCGATCATCAGCGCCACGAGCACGTCGCCCAGCCCCTGCTCCTTGCCGAACGACTCGTAGCGTCCGTGACGATAGCGGAACAATCCGTTCGCGGCGGTCCCGATCCACAAATCGCCCCGGCTGTCGCGGAACACACCGGCGATGTTCTGCGCCGGAAGACGTTCCGTCGGACCAGGGGGCCTGAACCGTCCGGCCTCGTAGATGGTCAGGCCATTGGCGTTCGATCCGATCCAGACACGCCCGTCGCGGTCCTGGCCAAGGCTCTGCAGGTAGCCGGTCGCGACGCCATCACGTGCGTCGTAGGCGCGTGACAACTTGCCGTTGGCGAAGCGGTGCAATCCGCCGCGGTCGGTGCCAATCCAGAGCACACCGTCGCGATCCTCGAAGAGAGCGCCGACCGTCGTGTCCGACAGCCCTTCGGCGCGGCCGTAGCTCTGCATCCGCCGGCCGTCCCAACGGAACAGGCCTCTCCCATCGGTCCCGATCCATAAGCTCCCGTCGCGCGTCGGCAGCACCGAATGAGTACAGGCCTCTTTCGTGAACTCCACAAAGCGCGGTCGAATCGTCCGTTTCGAAACTCGGTGACTGGTCCACAGCGGCTCCCGACCCAGATCGAGCCGCTCGCGTCCTGCACGATCGAAGTCACGACCTTGGCCGGGAGACCGTCGGCGGTGGAGTAGGTCATGACGCGTTTGGGCCGGAGGCGCGCGAGACCACCGTTGTCGGTCGCGATCGAGAGGCTGCCTTCCGGATCTTCGAACAGGGAGATCACCGGCAGCGATGGGAGTCCATCAGACGCGGTGTAAGGCGTGAGGTGCCCGTTGCGAAGGAGCGCGACGCCACCGCCCCAGCCCAGGCCGATCCACACGCCGCCGCCGCGTGCGGCCAGAAGGAACGTGATGTCCTGACCCGCCAGGCAACCGCCGCAGGCCGGGACGAGCGCGGCGTTCGCGCCCAGCTCATACAAGCCGGCGGCTCGTGTCCCCACCAGTGTCCGTCCGGCCTCATCTTCCAGGACCGCGCTGGGCAAACCAACCGGCGGCCGCACGTCGATGCACTGGCCGTCACCCGTCACTCGAAACCCGTCACCCGACACTCGTACCTTGCAGACACTTCGCGCCGTGGTGACCCAGACGCGGCCGTCGCTCCCGGGCGCCAGACCAGTCACGACATTGTCAGGAAGCCCCTGCTCGCGCCGCCACGTCGAGATCCGATCGCCGGCGATCACGGTGAGTCCCGCTTGCGTGCCGACCCAGATCCGGCCCTGCTGATCCTGAATCAGGGCGTTGACGTCGTCGCCGGCGAGGCCGTCCCTGGCCGTGTACGACTGGATGCGGCCCGGTCTCCATCGAATCACACCGCCGCCGCTCGTGCCGACCCAGATCGATCCATCCGGATCTTCGACCAGCACGCGTGCATGGACGTTGGGCAGATCGTCCGCAACGTTCGTGAACCGCGCGCCATCGAAGCGGACAATCCCCGCCCACGAGCCGATCCACAGATAGCCGTCACGGGTTTGAATGATGCTGGTGAGGACGTTGTTACGCAGGCCTTGTTCGACGCCCCAGCGGTCGACGGTGCGGTCGGTCGACGCGAAAGCCACGACGGGGAACAGGACGATCAGGACGAGGACGAGTGACGGGTGACGAGCGTCGGGTGTCGAGTGATGTTTGTGGGACGAAGCTTCGGCGAGGCCCCGCCGTCGGTTTAGCGGAGGCGGGAGGCGGTTCGGTTCGTTGACGGCCGACGAGTAACCGGGAACGCGTTGCGAACGACCCGCGCGCATAACACTCTGGCCAGGTTGTCCGGGCGAGAACGCGAGTTTACCGCAACCGGGCACCTGTGACCCGTCACATGTCACCCGTCAACGAAGCTGAACGCCTCCGCCACCAGGGGGCCTATCCTAACAGGCCGTGGCGAAAGTCCGGCGGCATTCGACCGGCGCTGCATCGCCGGTCTCGGTGCCACGCCGGACTTTCACAACGGACTGCTAACCCCGACCGAAGCCCGGTGTATGGATGTGCTGGCGCGTGAGGCCGAAGTCGCCACGGTCGGCAGGTGCCCCACCTGATCACCCGCCGCGCCGACGATACACGAAGCTGAGCCGCGACTTCCGGACGCACGATAGAATTCGACGTACGCGTGCTCACCAGGGAGCAGATTATCGAAGCGCTCGAACGGCTCGACCGGGCACTCGCCCGTCAGGGCGTCCGGGCGGAGCTCTATCTGGTCGGTGGCGCCGTGATGTGTATCGCCCTCAATGCGCGGGCATCCACCAAGGATGTGGATGGCTGGTTCACGGAGCCGCAGGCCGTTCGGGCAGCGGCACGGCAGGTCGCGGCCGAGATGCACCTGCCGGACGACTGGCTCAATGACGCCGCCAAGGCGTTCATCCCCGGCGGCGCGACGTTCGAGCGATGGCGATCGTTCGATCACCTGGACGTGTCGGTGGCCGACGATCGCACGCTGCTCGCAATGAAGTGCGCGGCCGCCCGGACCGAGGAAGACGTCGCCGACGTGCGGACGCTGGCGGCACGCCTGGGCCTGACGACGGCCGCCGACGTTCTGGGCATTGTCGTGCGGTTTTATCCGATTGAGCGGCTGCCGGTCCGCACGCGGCTGCTCGTCGAGGAGCTCTTCGGTGTCGGCGATTGAATGTCTGGCTCAGGCGTGGGCCGCGGGACCCGCGTATCAACGCGCCATCAACGCGTTCGTCGACGACTTCCGGCGCGGCTCGCACGACCAACGCCGGGAGATGGTCCGGGATCCGCTCACGGCGTCGGGCACGCTCGAAGGGCTCGTCGCCGGCGTCGTGAGCGCACTCTGTCGCGAGGCGAACATGGACCCGCCGGCCTGGGTGGGCCAGATCGCCAGCCCCGAGCCGTTCTTTCCGTTTCCGGCCGATTCGTTCGAGATGCGGCTCCGCCTGATGATCGAATCGCCGGCGCCGTTCCGGATCCGCCGCGTGTTCGTGCCCGAGAACTACCTCTCGCGGGCGTAATGGCGCGAGTCGCCACATTCGTGGATTCGCGGTCGCGCCGTTTCGGCGTCTGTGACTCCACGCCTGTGTCACGGCCACGTGACACGGACGGCACAACAGCCGCAAGTTTGCGAGGCCGCACTCTCCCCCACCGTCCGCCACCGGGACGATGTGATCAACTTCCCAGCGCGGCCGAGCGGCGCGCCACGCGCGCAGCGCACGACGCGAGCGAGTCGTGGACCGCGCCTCACGCCAGCGGTGTTCGGCCCTGCCGAGGTCGACGAGGCAGCGTTGGCAGACGCCGCGGTCGCGTGTCCAGACGAGCTCGCGCGTGTAGCTGACGTCGCTCCGGATCCGCCATTCGCACACGCAGCGATCACTGCAGAAGGTCCGGCATCGTGAACCTCTTAAGCGGGACTCCCGCCCGACTAATGCAGTTTTCAGTTCTCAGTAGTTAGTTTTCAGTATCAGGTTGCTGTCTTCTTGGCCACTTTCCGTCCCCTTCGAACTGATAACTGACGACTGGCAACTGAGAACTGCTCTTAGCGCATGAGCATCTCGACGATGTCGGTGTGGCCACCCGCGGCGGCGAGCTGACTTGCCGTCCAGCCGTCGGCGTCCGTCAGCTCGGGATCGGCGCCGCCCTGGAGCAGCAGCGCGACGCCGGCCGCAAACCCCCACAGGCTCGCCTTCATCAACGCGTCCGACCCGTCGGGCGCCCGGGTGTTCACGTCCGCGCCCGCGTCCACGAGCGCGCGCATCGTCTCGAGATCGCGGGTCACCGTGGCGCACATCAGCGCCGTCCACCCCCGGCCGTTCCGCGCGTTCGCGTCGGCGCCCGCGGCCAGCAGCGCGCGCACCTCGTTCGTGTCGCCTCGAAGGGCCGCGTCGATGAGCGGTGGCTGCCCCATCACGCCCGAGCTGCCAGGCAAAAGCTGTGCTGCCGCGCCAAATCGTCTTAACGCGCGCTGCGCGTGGGGGTTAGAAGCGGTGGGTCAGTGGCGGCAGGTGTCCCGCTGGCACAGCGCAGGTGTCCCACCGGTGTGCCAGGTGTGCCAAGTGGGACGGCTTCCGACGAAGGTTCGTCACGACGGTTCCGACAAGGGTTCGTTACGATGGTTCCGACGGAGGTTCGTCACGACGGTTCCAACACAGGTTCGTTACGACGGTTCCGACACGGGTTCGTTACGTTCGACCGCGTTGCATTACAATGTGATACAGAGGGACGATCGATGGACGAGCAACTGACCATCCGGCTGCCGGCCGATTTGGGCCGCGCGTTGCGGCGGACATCGCGCCGGCTTCAGCGAAAGAAGTCCGAGGTTGTCCGACTGGCCCTGCAGGCGTTTGTCCAGGTCGATCACACGCCTGACGCCAAGCCGGCCGACCGTGTGGCCCACCTGATCGGGTCGCTGGATTCCGGCGTGCCCGATCTCGCGACCCGTTCCCGGCACTACATTCTCGAGAGCCTGCGCCGTGGCCGGTGAGCTGCTCCTCGACACGGGCGCGCTCGTCTCCCTGCTCGACCGGCACCAGACCCACCACGGGGCCTGCACGCGCGCGTACGCGGAGTGGACCGGCGCGGTGGTCTCGACCGAAGCCGTCCTGACGGAAGCGACACACCTGCTGGCCCGCGCCAAGGACGGTCCGGTCCGTTGCCTGGACTTCTTTCTTTTCGGCGGCGCCCTCCTGGTCCCTTCGAGTCCCGCGGCCTTGAAGCGGGCGCGTGCGCTCATGGTCAAGTACGCAGACCAGCCTATGGACTATGCCGATGCCACCCTGGTCGCATTGGCGGAGGAGCTGAACACCAGGATGGTGTTCACGACGGATCAGAACGATTTCGCCGTCTATCGGACGAAGAATCGTCGGGCGTTCACCCTGATCCCCGAATCGCTCAACTAGACCGGCCCCGCCGTCTGCGGCCCGGATTCATGAAGAGCGGATTGTTGAACGTATGGATGGCTTCAACCTCGATGTTCTCCGGCTGACAGTGACATCTCGTCACCCATCATCCGTCAGACACCGGTACTCGCGAAGTTGGAGATGGTAAGATTGACGGGCAGTTGCCGAACCGTCGCGGGTACCTTCGCATGCTGATCAGTCTCGACGCGATCGTCCAGCGGGTGGTCGAAGGATACGATCCCGAACGGGTCATTCTGTTCGGCTCCCACGCAACCGGCCGTGCCCGCGAGGACAGCGACTTCGACCTGCTCATCGTCAAGCACGACGAGCGCCGTCCGCTCGATCGCCGGCTCGAGGTCGAGCGCTTGCTGGCCGACCGGCGTGTGCCGATTGACCTGGTGGTCTACACGCCACGGGAGATGTGGCAACTGTTCTGGGCGGGAAGCCCGTTCATCGAAGAAGTCCTAGAGAGCGGAAAGGTGCTCTACATGAGGAACGCCACGGAGGCCTGGCTGCGCGAGGCAAGCGATGAGCTGGAGATGGCGTCGATCCTGCTCGAGCACGAGCGATACCGCGGCGCATGTCTGCATAGCCAGCAGGCGGCCGAGAAAGCGCTCAAAGCGCTCCTCATCGAACGGGCAGAGCGCCCCCCGCGGACGCACGACATCGTCGATCTTCTCAACACCGTCCGGGCAAGCGGCGGGGGCGTCACCATCACCACGGATGACGCCGTCTTCCTGACGGGTATCTATCGGGGGCGCTATCCGACTGACGAAGGCCTGCTCCCGCAAGGCGAGCCCACCGCCGACGACGCGCAGCGAGCCAGTCAGACAGCCAGACGCGTCATGGAGGCCGTGCGCCTGGCAGTCGGTCAGATTGGCGCGTCCGGCCAAGCGCTACGGGCGAACGACGCGAACATCTCCGGCCAAGCCGAAGAAGGACACCAGACACGCCCTCCGGATTCACCGGGCACG